>CAZBBL010000009.1:0-9047 GCA_964490275.1 uncultured Barnesiella sp. | reverse complement strand
GGCTACTTTGGCTTTTGTTGTTTTGGACGCGCTGAATAGATGGATTTGTAGTAAATAACGGTTTCTATGTTTGCATTTGTGACGCGGTGTTAACATTTTTTGTGCGACAATTTGCTTAAATCGTTGACGGATATTCGCTCAAATTGCTTTATTTTTCGTAACTTTGCGCAAACATTCATTATTACCAACGCTTAAGATTGTGAACAATAACAAAGTATTGTATATAGCGCAGGAGATTGCGCCATATCTCCCTGAGAGCCCATTATCGAACCTTGGCAGACATCTGCCGCAAAGCATTCAGGAAAAAGGATTTGAAGTAAGGACGTTTATGCCTAAATATGGCATCATTAACGAGCGTCGCAATCAGCTTCATGAGGTGATCCGTCTTTCCGGAATGAATATTATTATTGACGATACCGACCATCCTTTGATTATCAAGGTGGCGACATTGCAGCCCTCGCGCATGCAAGTATATTTCATCGATAACGATGACTATTTCCAGCACCATGGCGTGCAGGATATTGAGATACGTCAATCTCCCGCTGACAACGATGAGCGCATCATGTTTTATGTGCATGGTGTGGTTGAAACCGTTAAGAAACTTCGTTGGGAACCGTCTATCATCCACAATCTCGGTTGGATTACATCGTTAGCGCCACTCTATCTTAAGCACATATATAATGAAGATCCCTCGTTCCGCTCGTCTAAGATTGTGTTCTCGCTCATCGACGACAGTTTTGAGGGTACACTCGATGAACGTTTTATCGAAAAGCTAAAAATGGATGGCTTCTCTGACGACGACCTCAAACTGATTGCCGGGCAACCAGTCGATTACAAGGCGCTTACTAAGCTGGCTATCGCTAATAGCGATGGTGTAGTGCAAACTACAGCCAATGTCGACCCCGAGCTCGTTGAGTTTGCACGTCAGAGCGGTGTGCCATTCCTTGAATATCCCGGCGAAGACGATTTTGCGTCGGCCTATATTGATTTCTACAATTCATTATGAAAACCAACACGCTACTCATAGGGGCTGTTGCCTTGACTGCTTCGGCTCTGCTTAGCTCTTGCGACGATGCCGGTACTATCGGCGAATCGTTGCTCCCTATCGAAAATACTATCATCGTTGAGGACGATTTTACCGTGACGGGCCACTCTGTTTCTAACGAGCGCATACAGTCGCGTACAATCACGCAGCTTATAGGCAAAATCAATGCCGACGGCTATGGCGATTTCTCGTCTGATTTTGTAACGCAATTTATGCCTGCAGCTTCGCTCGACACTACATTGACCTCGGCAGCTGCTATCGACTCGTTGAAGTTGGTGATGATGTATTATAATGAAGGTATCGTTGGCGACTCTATTGTGCCGATGGGCCTTGAGGTTTATCGTCTCAACAAAAATCTTCAGGCACCTATCTATAGCGATTTTAATCCTGAGGACTATTATGACGCCTCGGCTCCAATCGCATCTACAATTTATGGCGCCAGCAATCTCGAGCTCAACGACTCCCTCAAGGAGCTTGAATATAAGTCGATCTACGTTGACCTGCCTCGCAGCCTTGCCGTCGAACTTTACAATGTCTACAAAAACAATCCGGCTGCTTACCTCGACCCGACACAATTTAGCCAATATTTCCACGGCTTTTATGTCAAGAACTCTTATGGAGCAGGTCGTGTAACTAAGGTGCAAGGCACCGTCATGCAAATGTATTATCATTATGATACAGTGACCGATGAAGGCAATGACACCACATATAATTATGTTGGCAACTACTATTCGGTTAGCCCTGAGATTATCACCAACAATAATATCAACTATACGATGTCGCCCGATTTGCTGCGTCGTGTCGACCAAGGTGAGAATCTTATAGTAGCCCCTGCCGGCTTAGAGGTTGAGATGACTTTCCCTCTCTTGGATGTGATAGAACGTTATCGTGCTAATGCAGGTCAACTCGCCATCGTCAACGATTTGACCCTCTCGATTCCGGCTTCGACTATCTCTAACGACTATTCTATTAAACCTCCGGAATACCTGCTTCTCATCTTGAAAAACAAAAAGAAAGAGTTTTTTGAAAATTCGTCTTTGACAGATAGCGAAACATCGTTCTATGCAGAGTATGACAGTTCGACCGGTAGCTATGACTTCTCGTCGATGCGTCAATATTTGCTCAATGCTCTCAATTCTACCGAACCTATTACCGAAGACGATTATACGTTTGTCATAACCCCCGTATCGGTTAATACTGAGACCAATAGCAGCAGCTATTACTATACTACTACCGTCGTAAGCTCAATCGTGCCTTATATTGAGCAGCCTGCAATGGTAAAACTTAACCTTGATAAAGCAAAAATTGTCTTGACTTTTAGCAATCAGAATCTAAAAAATTAGTATCTTTGCAGAGTCAATAATCAAGCCGCAATAGCTCAGTCGGTAGAGCATTTCATTCGTAACGAAAAGGTCGTGGGTTCGAGTCCCACTCGCGGCTCATCAATATCTTCAGCGCGCTCGGCCATGCCGGGCGCGCTGCTTTGTACGCCCCAAATTTGTGCGCCGGCAATATGCAAAGGCGACATGTCGTGTAGGCTCTTGAGCGTGGCAACCAAGGGCCGTGTCGGCAGCGACGATGTAGGGGCGTGATTCATCGCGCCCGAGCGATGCGTGAGCGATGTAAATAGCAATATATCGGTCGTTTGATGGTGGCGAGCGAAACAAATTTCGCCCCTACAATGTGGATGCACCCATTTGAGGGCGCGAGCCGCTGAGGATGTGGCTATGCCGTTGTGCCGGAATGGTTGTGGGGTATGAAAAAAGGGGGCCGAAATAGCTCCCTTTTGGTCTTTGTAGCGAATCTGGGAATCGAACCCAGGTCTCCACCGTGAGAGGGTGGCGTGCTAGGCCACTACACTAAATCGCCTTGTTGTTGCATTCGCTAAAGACTCTACAAAGGTAGGACTTTTTTTTGAAACAGCAAATTTCAGGGGCAATTATTTACAATTATTATTTATTTATTGGAGGATGATGTCGCCGAATGATTCGGGGACGTGAAATTCGGGTTGAGGTGATGAGATTGGGTTCCATGTCAGGAAGTGGGGTTGGGATGTGCCGGTGGCGCATTTGCAGAAGTTGCCTTTCATGACTATGGGATTGCCTTGGTAGGCTACGTTGATAAGATCGAGGGGTATGCGTGCTACGACACTCCATGTGAATAGCCCTTCGACTTCGCGAAATGGTTTGTTGCCACAGGATGCGTATCGCTCGATTCGTGAGATGTCGTCGTCGGAAAGTCGGTTGACGGGGCGGCGAGATGAGCGGTGGGCGGCATTGACGGTGCCGATGCAGTTGAAGTCGAAGTTCCAGTATTCGCTATCTGAGGATGGCTGTAGGAATATCGATACGCATGAGTCTTCCCATACGGGGGTGTTGTTTTTGTAGTTGACGGCTCGCAAGTAGTTGCATCTGACGAGGAAGTCGACGTAGATTGCTTTGCCTGAGTGGGCAACGTTTACGGCAGTGAATGGATGGTAGGGGTATTGTTGAGCCCAATTGAGGGAGTCGATTGAGCAGCGGTTGCCTTTGTCTTCGATAAGTTGAGGAGTCAGTTCGAAGGGCGTTTGTTCAAGTTCCGGTATAAGAGGTATGAGTAGTGACTTTTTCATTGGAGGAGTTTTTAGAGATGAAGCCTGCGATACCTTTGTATATGCCGACGAGGGCCATTATCATGAGGATGCTGCCGATGATGCGGTTGAGGAGCCACATGGAGCGTACGTTGAAGTGTGCTCTGATTTTGTTGATTATGGTTGTGATGAGATACCACCAGAGTAGTGCGCCGAGGAATATGGCTACGTAGCCTACGATGTAGTGGTAGTATTGGTAGTCGGGGAGGAGGAAGTTGAAGCGGCCGAATAAGCCGATGATGAAGAATAGGATAAGGGGGTTGGAGACGGTGAAGAGAAATCCCATTGCGATGTCTGACCAAAAGGTAGTTGAGCTTTCGTTGCGTTTTTGGAGCGATCGGGCTGGATTTTTTTGGAATAGGTAGACGCCAAATGCTATGAGCACTAAGCTGCCAAACACTTGAAGGAGAAAGGCGTTGGTCTCGATGAAGTCGGTGATGAATGATAGGCAGAGGCCTGTCATGAGGCAATAAAAGAGGTCGGATATTGCAGCGCCGATGCCGGTAAAGAAGGCGGGCCAACGACCCTTGTTGAGGGTGCGTTGGATAATCAGCATGCCGACGGGCCCCATGGGCGCCGAAATCATGATGCCGATAATAATGCCACTGGCCAATATTTGGCTGAAATATTCCATGATTGCAAAGTTAACAAAAAACGTTGAATTTGCTAATTATTCTATTGGCTTTTATGCTTAAATGTGGCTTGTATTGCGCGTTTTGGCGCATTATGTGCGAAAAAAACGGAGCCTCGCGATTGGCGAGGCTCCGATGTGGGTAAGGTATGTGTTGTCTGTAATCGTTGACGATTATTTGACTACGACTTTGGTGGCGTTGCCATCGACATTTACTACGTAGATGCCGGCGGGAACGTTGAGCGAGTTGAGGCGTTGGCCTGCGAGGTTGTAGACGTCGACGTTGTTGTAGTCGCCTTGGACGATGATTTGACCTTGGCCACCGTAGACTTTGACGTTGGAGGCGTCGGAGTCGGCGATAACGTCGTCGATGCCGGCTGCCATTTCAGCAGTGGTCAGCACTACGAAGCCGCTTGAGGGTACTTGAACAGAAATGTTAGTGCCTGTACCGGTGACGGTGGGGGTAGATGAGTAAGCACCTGCGCCGAATGATTGAGCTACAACGCTATAGTTGCTTGCTTTGATGTAGCTTGTAGCAACGTTGACTGTTTTGAGCGTGGTTGAAGAGGCTACGGTCGGGTTGAGGATGGCCAAGATTTCTTTGGTGCCGTTGGTCAAGCGGATGGTGCGGACGTTGGTGACGTCGTTGCCGAAGCCTGAGGTTGTGAGTGTAGCCGAGCTTGAGAACATTTCGGGGAATTGACGACGGAGCCAGCATACGGCTTGGTAAGCGTCGTGGATACCTTTATAGTATTGGTAGTTGGCGGCAGAGGTGTTTTCGATGTTGTTCCAAAGCACTTTCTTGGGGTCGGTGTTGTTGTCGCCCGAAGAGCTCTTGGTAGATTCGTCGGCACCGAGTTCGCCGAATTGCCAAATCATTTTGGGGCCGGGGAACATCAACATGTTGACACCGACTGAAGCCAAACGCGGAGCGCGGCGAGCGAGAGTCGAACGGGTGTTGGTGACGGTGTTACCGCCGGCTTGAGTAGCAGAGTAGCCCATGCGTTGTTCGTCGTGGCTTTCGGCGTAGTCGACGGTTGAGAAAGCTGGACGAGAGCAGTTGGTAGAGAGGAAGTATTGGAGGTTGGCGCTACCTGTACCGCGAACGTAGGCGGTAGAGTTGTCAATCTGTTTGTTCCATTGGAGTTGGCCGTCGTTGCCGAGTTGGGTTTCTTCGGTGTAGTTGGCGAGGTCTTCGTTGATGTGAATAATGTCAGACTTGATGGTTTTCATGTAGGCATGGAGGCGTTTCATGCGGTCGATACGAGTCTGGTTGTCGGCGTTGGTGTTAGAGTCGCCACCTGAGCCGTAGCTGCTTGAGTCGCCGAGGCCTTTAACTAAGTCGAAGCGGAAACCGTCTACTTTGTAGGCTGTAATCCAATATTTGAGGACGTCTTTCCAGTGTTGTTCTACGAGGCCATATTCTTGTTTGATGTCGTTGTAGACGCTGTAGCTGTGGGGAGCGGTAGCGTTGTAGAAGGGGCTTGTGCCGTCGTCGTACATTGCATACCAGGGGTGGAGACCCGGGGTGTGGTTTAATACGATATCGAGGATGACGGCGATGCCTTCTTGGTGGCATTTGTCGATAAACTCTTTGTATTCGTCGGGCGAACCGTAAGATTTATCGGGGGCCATGTAGCTGTTGGTGTTGTAACCCCAAGAGTTGTTGCCGTCAAATTCCATGATAGGCATGAGTTCAACGGCGGTGACGCCGAGCTCTTTGAGGTAGGGGATGCGTTTGATGGCTTGGGCGAGTGTACCGTCGGCGGTGCTGTTTGTACCGGTGAAGTCGCGGAGGAGGATTTCGTAGATTGTCAGGGCGTTGACGTCGCCAACGTGATAGTCTTTAACTTTCCAGTTGTAGTCGTCGATATCGCCTTTGTAGACGGCGAGCATAGTGTCGTCGAATTTGGTGTAGGGATATTCGGGACGATCGGGGAATACGTCGTCGCTAAGCCATTTGTCGCTATTGGGGTCGAGGACCAATTTGGCGTAGGGATCGCCTACTTTGTAGTTGCCGTCGACGAGGTAGTAGTAGCTATAGTATTTTGAGTTGTTAAGGCCACTGACGGTAGTCCAGAAGTAGCGGAAGCCGTTGTAGTCTTGATATTTCATCTCGGTGTAGCCATAGTCGTTCCATGAGCCGGCCAGAAGAACCGAAGTCTTGTTAGGAGCGGCGAGGCAGAAGGTGACGGTGCCGTCTGAGTTTTTGACAGCGCCTTGTTGGGGCACACCACCGGGGTAGTTTTGTTGAGCTGAAGCGGCAACGTAGATAACGTTGATTGACGACTCTTTGACGTCGCTACCTTTTGTAGCTACGGCTTTGACAGTCCATTGTTTACCGGATTCGCTGAAGTTTTTGGTGTATGTAAGTTTAGTAGCATTGGTCGCTTCTTGCACTTTTGTGCCGTCGAGGTAGATTTGGATTGTACCGGCCTCGGTGGTTTGAGCTGTGAATGTGATGCTCGTAGCAGAAGTGATAGCTGTGCTTGCGGGGCTTGAAGCAAAGTCCATGTAGAATCCCTGAGGATAAACGGGGATAAAGATGTCTTTTGTTTGGGCTTTACCGTCGGCTGTACGGGCGATGATAGCGACGTTTTCGATGGTTTCGTTTGAATCGGTGACTCCGAAGTAGTCGCGAAGGGTGCCGTCGAGGGTCAACTGATAGGTGTTGGCAGCGACACGTTTGAATGTATTAGCCGAGTTGTTAGTGCCCCAAGTGGTAACTACGTGCGACCATGAAGAGCTGAGGTTGGTGGTGACACCGATGTGGGCGTAGAGGTCGGTAGAAAGGCCTTTAAGCGCGTCAACACCTGCTTCGAGGGCGTTGAATGTGATGACCACGCCTGACGAAGTCTCCTGGAGGGGCGCCGGGTTGGTTTCCATCACTGCAGCAGAAGCTTTAGAAGCTCCGAGCGAAATCAACGCTGCGAGGAATAGGTAGAATTTTTTCATGATTAATGGTTAAATTGGATATGTTTAGGTTTATGATTGTGTTTATGTTATTGGCTGTTAGACTTGATTGAGCGCAATGAACAGATGCCAATATTGGTAGTGGCTACCGACACGACGCAGTATTATTGCAAATATACAAATTATTTGATATTCGTTGCGTAAATAGCGACGAATTATTGGTGGATTGTAAATTTTTTAGGGATATTATCTAAAATTATATCAAATATTTTAGCCCGCGTCCGATATAGGCTTTGACATATTCCGAAGAATTGGGTTAATTGTTGTGGCCGTCACGGCGAGAGGCGTCGATGCGCAAGAGGATGAAAAGCAGCGTAGTGAATCCCCAAAGTGATGATCCACCGTAGCTAAAGAAGGGGAGTGGGATACCGATGACGGGGCATAGGCCGATGACCATGCCGATATTGATACATAGATGGAATATCAGATAGCTGGCGACGCAGTAGGCGTAGACGCGTCCGAAGGCTGTCGGTTGTCGTTCGGCTATGGATATGATGCGCAATATCAGGGCTAAGAATAGGATGATGGTGAGCGTTGAGCCGATGAACCCTTCTTCTTCGCCAATGGTGCAGAAGATAAAGTCGGTATGCTGCTCGGGCACGTATTTGAGCTTGGTTTGTGTGCCGTTGAGGAATCCTTTGCCGGCGAGGCCTCCCGAGCCGATAGCGATTTTAGATTGGTTGACGTTGTAGCCGGCTTTGAGGGGGTCGTCTTCGATGCCGAGGGCCACCTTTATACGGAGTTGCTGGTGGGGCTGGAGGGCGGTGTTGAATACGTAGTTGACCGAGAACATAAACATTATCGATCCGATAGCCATCGCCAGAGGTATCATGATGCGTCGTAGGTGGCTGCGCAAGGTCTCATAGACTAAGTAGGCAATGCCGACGATGATGGTGACGATGAAGTAGGGGACGCCGGGGACATCTACGCCGCAAAGGGCTAATATTGTGACCAATAAGCCCGAACCGATAAAGATGCAGGCGAGGTTGCGTGCGGCCAAGAGGCTTTTGTTGAATAGTGCAACCATTATCACCATCGACAGCATTATAAGGATGAAAATGACGAGCTGGCCGGTGGCCATTGAGAGGACGGCGACGGTGGTAAACTTGACGGTGACGACAAACACTACGATAGCCATTACGCCGGCGAAGAGTATGAGTCCGCTCATGCCTTCGCGATATAGTACGAACATCAGTGAGAGGTAGACAAGAGCCGAGCCGGTTTCGTTTTGGGCCATAATCAGTAGAATCGGTGCTCCGATAATGGCGAAGGCTTTGATGTAATTGCTCCACGAGGCGTTGAGCTGGAAGTTGTAGCCGCTAAAGAGTTTTGCAAGGGCGAGGGCTGTGGCAAATTTGCCAAATTCGGCCGGCTGCAAGCTCATCGGGCCGAGCACCAGCCAAGAGTGAGAGCCTTTGATGTTTGGGGCTACGACGATTGTGACCATCAATAGCAGTATGACGCCGAAGTAAATGGGGTAGGCGTAGGTTTCATACATACGTTTGTCGATGAGCAGCAAGACGAGGCCCAAGAAGAAGGCTAAACCAATCCAGCGTATCTGCTTGCCTGAAAATTCGTTGAAGTCGAAGATTGAAGCGTTGTCGAAGTCGTAGCTTGCGGCGTAGATGCTGATAGCACCGGCTATCACCAAGAGCAAGTAGATGATGACGACAACCCAGTCGATGTTGCGAAATATTGAGTTGTTAGTGTTTCTTGACGCCACTGTAGATGATAGTGTTTGAGTTCAACATACGTTCTTCGAGGAATTT
>CAZBBL010000008.1:3724-31745 GCA_964490275.1 uncultured Barnesiella sp. | reverse complement strand
GTTGATGGTGGCGGGCGAAATGAATTTCGCTCCTACAACGAGGGTGGAAGTCCTTGAGAATTAATAAAATTCGCCCCTACATTGAGGATGAGGGGCGAATACAATATTGAGACGAGGTTAGCGCTGAGAGAGGCGCAATTCGTCGATAATGGCGTGGTTGGTAGAGAGGTTCATGTTTTCGTTGGTAGGCTCGTAGACGATAGTGACGTTGTGGCGTCCTTTTTTGAGGTCGAGCAATACTTCGTTGGTCATGCCCCAATCGTTCCAATTGGCGACGCCACGTTGTGGCATCACGAAGGTTCCGGCGGTATATCCGTCGACCAAGATAGTGCGGATGGCGCATTTGTTTTCGGTATTGACGGGGCCGTTGCCATTGGCATATCGCAGAGCTGCGCTATATTGGCCGGGTTGGTCGATGTTGACGGTGAATTGTACGGGGGCCATTGTATGGTCGACTTCGGCGAATCCCGAGCCATGGTAGCCTTCGATAGATTTGGCGGGTTGATAGCTTACCTCACGCGATTGCAGGGTAGTGTTTTCGCGCAAAGGCTGAGCAATGATGACGGAGCGGTTGGAGCGAGGTTCGGAGGCGAAAGATTGCACGCCTGAGTCGTCGACGCCAATCACTTGATATTCGCCGGGGACGGTGGCTACATAAGATGTTTGGCGTGTTTCGGCTACGGGTTTGCCATCGCGCACTACGATATATTTAGCGATGTATTCGATAGGGTTCCACTGCAAGAGGTTGTTTGTGGGGGCATCTTTGACGCGGATAGAGGGGTCGTTTGAGAGCCAAGCTATGGGGGTCAATGGGGCTTTGGCATTGGCTTGATGGTTTACGGCCATGGGAGCTATGTCGTTGTTGTCCATTTCGATAACGATATCGAGTTTGCCTTTGGCGTTGGCGGGGATGATGGCGTCGGCTTGCTGTTGGCCATTGACGGTGAAGCTTTTGATTTTTGAGCCGTATCCGTTGACGGTGATATTAAGCAGAGCGTCGCGATAGGTGAAGCCTTCGAGCGAACGTTTTTCGGCCAATGCTTTTGGCACGAAGGGGGCGAAATGGAGGCCGTCGGTTTCGAAGCGTATGCCGAAGAGGATGCGATGGGTCAGCGCCAGATTGCCCGAGAGCGACCAGAGCATATTGGAGGAATTGAGTTCGGTAGCGATATCGCCGTTGTCGAGCACAAAGTTTTCTTTGTTGGTAGCGAACAGAGCTGCGGGGCGGAATACCGAGCCAAAGCCTTCGAGAGTGCCCTGTTCGTTGCCGACGGCGGCATTGGCCAACGTCCAATAAGAGGCGACGAAAGGCCAAAGGGCATTATTGTGGTAGGCGGGCATATCTTTGATTTGGGGATAGAAGATAGCCGGGCCAAAGGGGGTTACGGGGACATTTTGTGTTATTGAGGCGGCGCGGTCGGCGGGCAGTTGATTGTAGATGATGGCGAAGGCCTGACCGAGGGTCTCGGAGCGAGGGTTAAGTATGGGGAACTCGCGGCCATAGGAGTACATAGCCATATAGCCTTTGTCGGCCATCCAGAAGCGTTTTTGGATGTTTTCGTTGAGCTGACGTGCACGGTCGGCATAGGTTTTGGCCTCGTCGGCATGGCCAAGTTCGGCTGCAATCTTCGAGAGGACGTCGAGAGCGGCTACATGGACGGCGTTGGTGCTTTGGGCTTGCGAGGCGTAGATGTCGGCGGTTTGCATCCATTTGGGGTAGCTCTGTTCACGCCAATCGATGAAAGAGGTTTCGCCGTTGACGAGACCGTTTTTGTAGGTGACGTCCATATCGTCGTCGAGCGAGTTTTTAATGACGGGATAGATATATTCGAGCCAATCACGGTCGCCGGTCACCTTATAGAGCTCGTAGGCGGCGACGGCCCAAATCATGCGGTCGGAGCTGACGGGCCAAGCGCCACCCGAGCCGGTGTCTTGGATGATGCGACCGTTGGCGTTGACTTTATGTCGGAGCGAAATCATAGAGGCCTCGGGCTGGAGGTAAGACATCGAGAGGATAATCGAATAGCTGACGTCGCGGGTCCAAACGCCGGCCCATTCTTTGCCGGTGCGGAGGGTTGTATCGGGTTCGACAGCGTTGACCATTTCGTCGAGGCCCATGTTGTAGATAGCGTTGTGGAGGCGGTTTGAGGAGCGCAATTGGGGATAGCGCGAGATGTCGTTTTTAAGATGCCACTGCTTGCCGACAGGCATAAAATAGTGGGGCTGAGCGGCGTAAGTCGACACGATAGAATAGTCGTCGGGGGCGTAGGCTACGAACTCGCCTTGGACGATAGAGTCGCCGGTCCAACGATAAGCGGAAGTTTTGACGATATCGGCGGCAGAGGCCGAGCCGACTGCTAAAGAGGCAGCCAGCGAGATGGTTAACAGTTTGTTCATGGAGCAAAATTTGTTAAGCGTGTAGTTCATTTAACTGCAAAAATAGCAAGATTTTTCCATCCTTGCCCAATAAATTGCGGTAAATTGCTTAAATTTGCGTCTATAGACGTAAAAAAAACACCAAGCATATATAAACCTCAAGCATACAACAAGATTAGAAATGAATAAACCGACTATTACCAAAGTGCTCATAGCTATGGCGTCGCTGATAGCACCGGCGTCGGCCTTGGCTTGTACGTCGCTGATAGCAGCCAAGGGTGCAACAGCCGACGGCAGTGTCATTGTCACCTATGCCGCTGACAGCCACAATCTTTACGGCGAGCTTTATTGTCAACCGGCGGCTGACCATGCCAAAGGCGAGATGCGCAAAATCATTGATTGGGACACACAAAAGCCTCTTGGCGAGATACCCGAAGTAGCTCACACATACGCCACTATCGGCAACATGAACGAGCATGGTTTGACAATCACCGAGACCACTTGGGGCGGACGTCACGAACTCGAGGGCACCGGTATGGTCGACTATGGTTCGTTGATTTACATTGGTTTGCAACGCGCCAAGACCGCTCGCGAGGCCATAAAAGTGATGACCGATTTGGTAGCGAAATATGGCTATGCCAGCGAGGGCGAATCGTTTTCGATAGCCGACCCCGACGAGGTGTGGATTATGGAAATGATTGGTAAAGGTAAGGCCGACAAAGGTGCGGTATGGGTGGCACGTCGCGTGCCCGACGGCTATATCAGCGGTCACGCCAACCAATCGCGCATCCACCAATTCCCGCTAAAAGACAAAGAGACACTCTATAGCCCGGATGTCATTTCGTTTGCTCGCAAGATGGGTTACTATCAGGGCAAAGACAGCGACTTTGACTTTTCGCGCACATATGCCATCACCGATTTCAGCGCGCTGCGTGGCTGCGAGGCTCGCGTTTGGGCCTACTACAAGAAGCATGGCGCGGGCGACATGGACCAATACCTTCCCTGGATTAACAATGCCGAGGGCGACGTGCTCCCGCTGTGGGTGAAACCCGAGAAGCCCGTCACCGCCGAGGATATGAAATGGATGATGCGCAACCATTTTGAAGACACCCCCTTCGATATGACCAAAGATATCGGAGCCGGCCCGTTTGACGTGCCCTATCGTTGGCGCCCGATGACATTCACTGTCGACGGAGTTGAATATACCAACGAACGCGCTATCGCCACTCAACAAACCGGATTCTCATTGGTGGCTCAGCTGCGCAGCGATATGCCCGACTACATGAAGGGTCTGCTATGGTTTGGCACCGACGACGCCAACACCTGCGTCTACCTGCCCATCTATTGCAGCGTCACCCGTCCGCCTCATCAGCTCGAACATGGCAACGGCGATATGAATACCCTGTCGTGGGATGCCAACTTCTGGGTAAACAACTATGTTGCCAACCAAGCCTACAACCGCTATAGCCAGATGATTCCCGACATACGTCGCGTGCAAAAAGAGCTTGAAGACTCTATCGTGGCCGACTGCAAAGTGGTTGAAGAGCAAGTGGTTGAATTTCCCGACGCCGACGCTCGCGAGGTGATTCAATATTTGGCCGACCTCTGGGCCGAGAAAGCCACCACTCGCTACAAACAGCTCGGCGACTACCTCTTTGTGAAATTTATGGATGGCAACATCAAGAAAGAGGATGAAAACGGATTTAAATACAACGAGTATGGTTTGCCGGCTTATCCCCAATTTGGCGGATACAACGAGCGCTACTATCGCTCGATTGTTGAAGATGCCGGCGAACGACTCAAGGTGGTTGAACCAACCGGAACATCTAAGTAACCTAAACCTCATCTGAAATCTCATCCAAAAAACATCGACCTATGTCACGCACACAACAACAGCTCGACGGGGTGACGCTATTGGGCAACACCGGCGTTAAATACCCTACTGAATACGCTCCCGAGATACTCGAAACGTTTGTCAACAAACATCCCGACAACGAATATTTGGTAACGTTCACCTGCCCCGAATTTACATCACTATGCCCCAAAACCGGGCAGCCCGACTTTGCCAAAATCATCATCAACTACATACCGCGCGAGAAGATGGTTGAGAGCAAGAGCCTCAAGCTATATCTGTTTAGCTTCCGCAACCACGGCGACTTTCACGAAGATTGCGTCAACATCATCATGAAAGACCTTCAACGATTGATGGACCCCAAATATATCGAAGTGAAGGGTATATTCACGCCACGCGGCGGCATAGCCATATTCCCGTTTGCCAACTATGGCGACGACGACCATCAATGGTTGGTCAAAGAGCGTCTGAAAGCTGCATTCACCAACGATTTCTAACCCCTACACCCCACAATAAGCCAAGCAATGAAAGACAAGCTGTTAGTACTCTCAGGGGGCATCGACTCTACGACGATGCTCTATGAATATGCTCCGGAGATAGCGCTCGCCGTCAACTTCCAATACGGGTCAAACCACAACCGTCGCGAGGCTGCTTGCGCCGCCGAGAATTGCCGTCGCCTCAATATCGAATACCTCGAGATTGACCTCGGTTTCATGGCCAAACACTTTCGCAGCTCGCTGCTCGCCGGCGCCGACGCTATCCCCGACGGCCACTATGCCGACGAGAATATGCGATCGACGGTGGTGCCCTTCCGCAACGGCATAATGCTCGCTGTAGCAGCCGGATTGGCCGAAAGCCGCGGACTGAAAGCCGTGATGATGGCCAACCACGCCGGCGACCATGCCATATATCCCGACTGCCGTCCGGGGTTTGCCAAAGCTATGTCGCAAGCTATCGAGGAGGGCACTTACGACCACATACCGCTGATAGCGCCCTACACCTATCTCAACAAGGCGCAAATAGTAGAACGCGGAGCGCAATACGGCGTCGACTTTGCCAACACCTACAGCTGCTATCGCGGCGGCGAGCACCATTGCGGCACCTGCGGCACCTGCGTTGAGCGTCGCGAAGCTTTCAAATTGGCCGGCGTGGCCGACCCAACCATCTACGACAACAATGCTGACGATTAATATTTCGCCCGAGTTTGCCGAGCGCATCTCGGGCTACCAACTGATACAGATTGAGGCCGACGTCGTAAACGCCGACACTCCCGAGGAGTTGAGCCGCGAGATAGACCTCTATGGAGAATCTATCAAAGAGGTGATGGAGATAGCCGACATCAACAAGCGCCCGGCTATCAAGGCCAACCGCGAGGCCTATAAGGCATTGGGGAAAGACCCCAACCGCTACCGTCCGTCGCAAGAGCAGATGTCGCGACGCTTGCTCAAAGGGCTTGGGCTTTATCGCGTCAACGCGTTGGTTGACTTGGGCAACTTGCTATCGCTCAAAACCGGCAACTCGCTCGGCATCTTCGACCGCGACAAAATAGTGGGCGACACACTCACCCTCGGCGTTGGCCGAGAGGGAGAGCCTTATGAAGGTATCGGTCGCGGAGAACTCAACATAGCCAACCTGCCGGTGGTGCGCGACGCTGTCGGCGGCATCGCTACGCCTACGAGCGACAATGTACGCACCGCTACGTCGTTGTCGACACGCCATATACTCGTCGCTATCCACTGCTATGCGTTGGAGATGGCGTTGAGCGATATCGTCGCTGAGGCACATCGCTTGCTGACGACCTATGCCGACTGTCAAAACTTTGAATATCGTATAATTAGCTAATCAACACGTTGTCTGTCAACCCACTTCTATCACCATGAAAACGCTTAAACTCTATGGCACGGCCATCAATACACGCTTTATCGATGAAGCTGTCGAAGCGATGCGCGACGGCCAGATAATTATCTACCCGACAGATACGCTCTACGCCATAGGCTGCGACGCGCTCAACAATCGGGCCATTGAAAAAATATGTCGGCTAAAGGGCATCGACCCAAATAAAAATCAGCTATCGATAGCATGCGCCGATATGTCGCAAGCGGCGGCCTATGCCCGCATCGACAATCGTGCGTTTGCAATCATCAAGCGCAACACCCCCGGGCCGTTTACATTTATATTACCCTCATCGACAACGCTTCCAAAGGTGTTTAAGGGGCGCAAACAGGTAGGCATACGCATACCCGACGACCCGATAGCCACTACCCTCGCCTCACAGCTTGGCAATCCGCTGCTGACAACGTCAATCGAACTCGACGACATCGTCGACGACGATATGGCCGAGGTGGCTACGTTGGAGATAGCGATGAAATACGACAACGACGTGGCTCTGATGCTCGACTCGGGGTCGCGCGGCGTAGTAGGTTCGGCCATTGTCGACCTTACCGACTCAGACGACCCTCAAATCGTGCGTCAAGGCCCGATAGAGTTGCGTTAAACGTTATTGGTTTAAAGGTTATTGGTTTAAATCTTGGAGGATAGCTCGAAGCTCTTCGTCGGTAGCGACCAGGCGTGAACGACACTCGGCGATAAGTTCGGTGGCACGGCGTGTGAGCTGCCCCAAGCGGTCGATATCACATTCGTCGCTCTGCATATTGCGCAAGATAGCTTCAAGTTGCTGCACCGCTTCGCGGTAAGTCATTTCTTTGACCGGTTTAAATTCCATAGGTATTATGTTGATTTGTTATTTTACGGTTGATGATACTTTGCCTGAGGCGAGGTAGGTTTCGATGACGTCGCCCGGGGCGAGCTGTGAGGCCGAGACCACGGTGTGGCCGTTGATGCGTGTCAACGAATATCCACGGGCCAAAACAGCGCGGGGCGACAGGGCATTGACCAATTTCTCGTAGGCGTCGAGGCGTTCGCTGCGCAGGGTGATGGCACGCTGAGCGGCTGCAGCGAGGTTTTCGCATTGTAGGTTGAGGCGTTCCAAGGCCGGCGAGATACGTCGGCCACTGATGCCTTGCAGCGACATGACGCCGGCACGCAGGCGCTGATCGGCACGTTGCAACGCATTGGTAGGGGCTAAAGGCAGCAGGCTTTCAAGGCGTCCGAGTTGCTCTTTTGAGGCTGAGAGCATATCGCCGGCGGCTTGCAAGATACGTGTGCCGAGGTTGCGGACGGCCTCGAGTTGGCTCTCGCCGGCATTTATAAGGAATTCGGCTGCGGCGGTAGGCGTTTTCACACGCATTTTAGCCACATAGTCGAGCACGGTGATGTCGCGTTCGTGACCGATGCCGATTATTACGGGTATGGGGAATTGGGCGATATTTAGGGCCAAATCATAGTCTTCATAGGCTTGCAAATCGCTGGTGGCGCCACCGCCACGTATGATGACGACGCAATCCCAACGGTCGATTTCGCTGTTGATATGGTCGAGCGCATCGATAATAGAGGCCGGCGAACGGTCGCCTTGCATGATAGCGGGGAACAGCTGAGGGCGGAAACGCAAGTGGGATTGATTGCGCATCAGTTGGTCGATAAAATCGCCATAGCCGGCGGCTCCGGGAGCCGAAACGACGGCGATACGCAACAGCGTCTCGGGCCATTGCAGTTGGCGGTTGAGTTCGAGCACCCCTTCGGCTTTGAGTCGACGGAGAATCTCCATGCGACGGCGCTGGAGGTCGCCCAAGGTGTATTCGGGGTTTACGGCGGTGATAACCAACGACATGCCATAGACGGGATGCATCGAGGCCGAGGCGCAAACCATGAGCTTGAGGCCGGTGGCAAACTGACGGCCTGTTGCAGCATAAAAGTCGCTTGCGATAGAGCGATAGACATTGGCCCAGATGACGCCACGCGCCTTGGCTTGCTGCACACCGTTGTCGTCTTTCTGAAGCAGCTCCATGTAGCAGTGGCCACCGCGCACGGCGACATCGCTCAATTCGGCCGTGACCCAGACGTTTTGGGTCTGCGGCACGGTCATAAGCTTAGCGATAAGCTTGTTGAGCTGCAAAAGCGTCATTGATTCTTGTTGCGACATCTGCTTATTTCTTTATTTGTTGAAACTTCGAACCGTTCCAGCGATAGACGAGTTTGTCGCGCAGATAGGCTTGCACCTTTGCCAACTCGAGGGCCGGGAGGTAGTCGGCAAACTCGTTGGTCAAAGTAAGTTGCTTTGAGGAAGCGTCGTAGGTGGCTTTATACATGACGAATGGCACGGCATTTTCGATGTCGGCCATAGTGGCGCGGTCGACCTTAGAGGCGAGCCAAGCTTGAAGCGACGTGTCGCCCAAGAGCTTGTCGGCGTCGAGTTGCTGCCAAGCTGTAGAGTAGAAGCTCACTTGAGAGTCGACGGTAGGCGTTTTCACGTCGTAGATCATCATTACAATCTCTTTTTTGCCGTAGGGCAAGAGTTGGAGAGTCACCTCGGTAACGTTGCCGATAGAGATATTCATGGCCGTGCTGTCGGCCGAGATAGATGTGACGCGACAAGGCGCTTCAAATCGGTTTTTTGACGCCACAGTGGAGCCATAATCGTAGTAGTCGATCATGTCGAGGCGCGTGTTGACGGTAAGCGTGGGGAACATCATTTCGGGAGCTTTCGAGAAGCAGTCGCGGATGTCGGTAGCCGTAGCGCTTGTGAGGGCCATCGCCACCACAAGCGCGCCTAACGTCGCTTTTAGTTTTCTCATCGCATTATATTGATTTTAGTTTCGTTTTTTCTTTTTGCCGCCACGGCCCTTTTTGTCGAAGAACTCATAGCCGGAGGCCGCTTCGCGATTTTTGCGAGCCGAGGCGCGAGCATAGTCTTTGTCGGGGTCGGCCAATTCGCTATATAGGCGTTTGCCCATGAATGTGGCACCTTTGAGCGAGCCGACGACGCGCTGAGCGTCTTTTTTGCTGACGTCAAACAGCGAGTATCCGGGCAACAGGTCGATGCGACCTACGTCGACACGGCGGCCGGGGATGTTTTGATTGAGCAAATCGATAAGCGTGCCGGCATAGAATCCGTCGCTCTTACCGGCGTTGACATATATGCGAGCCATGCCCGACTCGGCCGTGCGGCGGTCTTTCTCTTTGTCGGAGCGTGGGGCGTTGTCTTTGGCCTTGGTTTTGTCTTTGGCTTTATCTTTCGAGGGTTTCTCGTCGATAACGTCGATGTTGGGTGCATCTTTGTAGTAGTCGAGCAGGCGGTTGAACTCGAGCGAGAGCACACGTTTGATGAGGTCTTCGTTGGAGAGCCAGCCGAGTTTTTTGATGACGCCGGGGGTATATTTGTTCATCTCTTCGTCGTTGACCTCAACTTTTTCGATGCGGTCGGCCAACGAATAGAGTTGTTTTTCGATAATGACATGGGGCGAGGGTACCTCTTTGCGCTCAAACTTCTTGCCGATGATGCGTTCGATTTCGCGCAGGCGGCCCTTTTCGCGAGTGTGGACGATGGCCACAGAGACGCCGGTTTTGCCGGCACGACCCGTACGTCCCGAGCGGTGGGTATAAACGGCGGTGTCGTCGGGCAAGCCATAGTTGATGACGTGGGAAAGGTCGTCGACGTCGAGGCCGCGGGCAGCGACGTCGGTAGCGACGAGCATCGTGATGACGCGGTCGCGGAATTTTTTCATAACGATGTCGCGCTGTTGCTGTGAGAGGTCGCCATGGAGAGCGTCGGCGTTGTAGCCGTCTTGGATAAGGTTGTCGGCAATTTCTTGAGTGTCGCGACGTGTGCGGCAGAAGATGATAGCGTATATATTGGGGTTGTAGTCGGCGATACGCTTCAGGGCGAGATATTTATCGCGAGCGTTGACCATATAGTAGATATGTTTGACGTTGGCGGCGCCTTCGTTGCGTGTGCCGATAACAAACTCTACGGGGTTGTGCATATATTGCTTGGCAATACCGGCTATTTCGGCCGGCATGGTAGCTGAGAACATCAGCATCTTACGTTCTTGCGGTACGTAAGACAAAATTTCGTTGAGCGAGTCGAGAAATCCCATGTTGAGCATTTCGTCGGCCTCGTCGAGGATGACGGTGTGCACGGCTTTGAGATTGGTGACGCCGCGGTTGATAAGGTCGATAAGTCGGCCGGGGGTGGCGACAATGATTTGGACGCCGCTGCGCAAGGCTCTGATTTGGCTTTCGATACTCGAGCCTCCATAAACGGGCAGCACATTTACCGAGGGCATATATTTTGAGAAATCGGCCAAGTCGGCAGCTATTTGCAAGCACAATTCACGAGTAGGCGACAAGATAAGGGCTTGTGTAGCAGGCGACGCGGGGTCGATACGTTGCAACACGGGCAAACCAAAGGCAGCGGTTTTACCCGTGCCGGTTTGAGCTAACGCAACGACATCACCGTCGGCCGTCAGCAAATGAGGTATAACCTTTTCCTGCACAGGCATAGGCATTTCGAAGCCGAGTTCGGCAATCGCTTTCAGCAAAGGGGCATCAACCCCCAATTCTTCAAATGTCTTCATAGATAGTCTTGATAATATTATTCTTGGATATATCCCTATTTTCGATATATAATTGACAAAGATACAACAAAATCCGAGATTTATCGTGTAAACGGCGGTGTAAACCTTTCGCGAGGTCGGTTGTTTAGAATAGTGACTGCCGGAGCAGCGGCTTGGGCAGCAACCTTTTTCTTAATCTCTCTTTAATACCAAAAACTCTCTCCAACTATGAACACCGCACCTTTACAAGGCATCCGTGTCGTCGACTTTACCAACGTACAGTCGGGCCCCTCGTGTACACAACTATTAGCATGGCTCGGCGCTGAAGTGATAAAAATCGAGCGCCCCGGCACCGGCGATGCCACCCGCAACGAAATACAGTTTATGGCGGGCCAGCCAAGCTACTATTTTCTCCAACTCAATTCCGACAAGAAGTCGCTGACGCTCAATGCAGCCACGGCCGACGGCAAGGCGATATTGACCAAGCTCATCGCTACGGCCGATATCTTTATCGAAAACCTCCATCCCGGAGCTATGGACAAACTCGGCTTTGGGTGGGAGGCTGTCCACAAAATCAACTCGCGCTGTATCTACGGCACTATCAAGGGCTTCCCGCTGACATCGAGATATAAAGACCTGAAAGCCTACGAGCCTATAGCCCAGGTGACTGCCGGCGCTGCCTCAACAACCGGATGGTGGGAAGGGGCCGACAATGTGCCTACGCAGTCGGGAGCCGCGTTGGGCGACTCAAACACCGGTATGCACATGGTAATCGGCCTGTTGGCAGCCCTGTTGCAACGTCAACACACGGGCCAAGGCTCATACGTCTATCAGTCGATGCACAATGCTTGTCTCAACCTATGCCGCATCAAGACACGCGACCAACTGACGCTCGACAAGGTAGGATACCTCACCCAATTCCCGCAATATCCCAACCAAAAATTTGGCAACTACGTGCCGCGCTCGGGCAATCAAGAGGGTTCGGGGGTGCTTGGCTGGACCTACAAATGCAAGAATTGGCAAACCGACCCCAACGACTACGTCTATATCATACTGCAACGCGACGACAAAGACTTTAAGCTCGCTTGCCAAGCTCTCGGCTTTGAAGATTGGATTACCAACCCCGACTTCAATACCGCCGACGCGCGCGACCTCCACAAGCAGGAGATTTACCAACGCATCGAGAGCTTTACCATCACAAAAGACAAATATGAGGTGACGTCGCTGCTGTCGGCAGCCGGAGTGCCGGTAGGGCCGGTGCTTTCTACCAAGGAGATACTCGACGACGAGTCGCTCTACGATGGCGACACCCTGGTGAAAATCGACCAAGGCGCACCTATCGGCGAGTTTGTGACCGTAGGCTGCCCGTTTACGATGTCGAGCTATCGACCAAAATACGGGCCGTGCCCTACATTGGGTGGCAACACTACGGAAGTGTTGGCCTCAATCGGCTACACGCCCGAACAAATCGCCCAATTTGCCCAAAACGGCACTACGGCGCCATTGGCTAAGTAACCACAGTTTCATATTGATTTCTCTTTTTCCAAGGGGGCTTGCGCGCTCTATATCTCAGCGGCCCGTAAGCCCCTATTACACTTTTTTTATCTCTCCGCAACCATGACAACTAATTCACCCTCAACCTCAGCTTCGTTTCCCAATCAAGTCACCGGCATGTATATCTTGGCCGAGGCGCTCCATCGGCTGGGGCTCAACACAGCCTACGGCTTGGTAGGGATACCGGTCACCGAAGTAGCTTTCGCCATGCAGAAAGTAGGCATAAAATATGTCGGATTTAGATTTGAGCAGCAAGCCGGCATGGCCGCCGCCACTCACGGATACCTTACGCGCCAACCGGGCGTATTGCTGACGGTGTCGTCGCTTGGCTTCCTCAACGGGCTAACAGCTACGGCCAACGCTACCGTCAACTGCTACCCTATGATACAAATCTCAGGCGCCTCCGACCCCACGATGGTCGACATGAAAATGGGCACCTACGAAGAGCTCGACCAGCTCAACACAGCTCGCCCGCTGGTGAAAGCGGCTTTTCGTTGCAGCAGCGCGAAGGATATTCCGGCCGCAGTGGCCCGAGCCTACCGTGCAGCCGTCAGTGGCCGGCCCGGTGGCGTATATATCGACATGACCACCCCGGCGGTGGCCGAAATAATGGATGCCGACGAGGCTCAGCGACTATTTTATCAGCCCATCGACCTTTACTCACCGACAGCGCCCAATGCCGAAGCCGTCAATCGCGCAGCCGACCTCATAGCCTCGGCCAAGCGTCCGGCCATATTGTTGGGAAAGGGCGCCGCCTACAGCCAAGTCGACGACAAGATAAAATCGCTGATTGAAACCTACAATATCCCCTACCTGCCAATGTCAATGGCCAAAGGGTTATTGCCCGACGACGGGCCACTGAGCGCTCTGGCTTGCCGCAGCGACATTATGGCCAAAGCCGATGTGGTAGTGATTATCGGAGCTCGTCTCAACTGGATGCTGTCGTTTGGCCGAGGCAAATGGAATAGCGACATCAAGTTTGTGCAGCTCGACGTTGAGCCGCAAGAAATCGACGTAAATGTGCCTATCGCTGCACCGATGGTAGGCGATATGGGTCTTGCGCTCGATGCGCTGCTCGAAGCGCTGAAGAGCCGACAGATGGCGACCGACCCTTCGTGGCTGTCGTCGCTTCAGGCCGAGGCCAAAACAAAAAATGCCAAGTTGACGTCGCGTCTCGACACTGCCCGAGCCAACCAACCGATGGACCACTGGGCTGCATTGTCGGCCATCAAGCCTATTATCGAAGCTAATCCCGACATAATATTAATCAACGAAGGAGCCAACACGCTCGACGACACTCGCGACGCTATCGACATGGCTCTACCGCGCCACCGCGTCGACTGCGCCACATGGGCTATAATGGGCATGGGCATCGGTTCGGCTATCGGAGCCGCCGTTGCCACAGGCAAAAGCGTAGTAGCTATCGAGGGCGACAGCGCCTTTGGATTCTCTGGCATGGACTTTGCCACCATCTGCCGGTTTGGCCTGCCCATAACAGTAGTAGTGATGAACAACGGCGGCATCTACAATGCGCTCGGCGTTAACCCCTCGACCGACCCGACAATCAAAGCCGACCCGGCGCCGACTACGCTCGATATCAACGCCCGCTACGACAATATTGCCACGGCCTTTGGCGGTAAGGGCTACTATGTCGCCACGCCTGAAGAACTCTCGCAGGCGCTCACCGAGGCCATCGGTTCTAAGGCTCCGGCAATCATCAATGTGCAGCTTGCAGCCAATGCCGGCAAGGAGAGTGGCCATATCGGCTACCTCAACCCCACCCCACTTATCAGCTACACCGTGTAGCATCTCTCTCTTACCGAAATATCTTACTAATAAAAAACTAAGGAAAAATGTCACCAATGCTCCACGTCATCCTGTATGCCATCGTCCCGATAGTAGTGGTGATGCTTGCAGGCTTCATCTCCGGCAAAAAAGGCATTTTCAACGGTGATGACGCAAAAAAATTCAATAAAGTAGTGCTCGACTATGCCCTACCGGCAGCGCTGTTTGTGTCGATAGTGAGTGCAAGTCGGTCGATGCTTGTCGACGACTTGAAGCTTACTTTGATTTCGCTGGTAGTGATAATGGCCTGCTTCATGATGGTATATTTTGTATATCGATATTGTTTCAAGGGCAACACGGGGGCCGACGCAGCCATTTCGGCCTTGATTAGCGGTTCGCCGACGATAGGCTTTCTCGGTTTTGCCGTGCTCGAACCGATTTTCGGCACCGGAGCCGCCGTAGCCTTGGTAGTGGCCATCGTCGGCATTGTCGTCAACGCCGTAGGCATCCCCGTAGGATTGGCGCTGCTCAACGCGTCAGTGTCGGCCTCAACGGGCCGTAAAACGAGTCCGTGGAAGCCGGTAGTCAACGCTCTGAAGCAGCCGGTAGCGTGGGCACCGATACTGGCCGTAGTATGGGTGATGGTAGGCATACCATGGCCCAAATGGCTCGACCCGTCGTTTAATCTGATTAAAGGCGCCAACGCCTCGTTGGCGGTATTCTCGGCGGGCATTACCCTCTCAGCCGTCAAGATTGTCATCAATTGGCAAGCTGTTATCGGTTCGGTAATAAAGCTGATAGTGATGCCGGGCTTGGCTTTGATTGCCGGACTCTTATTCGGCATGAAGCCCGAAAATCTACAGATGTTGGTAATCGCATGCGCTTTGCCACCGGCATTCTCCGGCATCATCATCGCCGACGAATACGACACCTATGTTTCTACCGGCACCTCTTCCCTGACACTCTCAATCATCCTATTCATCGGCTTCCTGCCATTGTGGCTCTGGATTACGCAGTTGGCCACAAATACAGTCATAACGCTTTAGTTATCTTCTGAGCCCGCTGATCCCTGCATTGTTGTCGAGCTGACACCTTTGCAGGGATTAGCTTTGTTTTATTGTGAGATTGATTGTATGGCAGTTTGGAGCATAGTGTCGATGCCGTCGAGAGCTTTGACGGGGTCGAGGTCGACAGCGTAGCCCTCGGTAGGGTCGATGCCAAACTCGGTAGAGTTGCCCTGCCAATCGAGGATGGGCGCTGAAGAGAAGCGCACGGTCCAGCCGTTGGGGAGCTCGGAGGAGAATGGCATACCGCTGCCGCCACCGGTTGTAGCACCAACGATTTTGACGTTGGGCAATTGGCGTATGACGGAGACGAAATTGTTGGCGGCGGAGAATGTCGAGCGGTTGACTAACACGGCTGTAGGTTTGCCCCACATTATGCGTCCGGTCTCGGCGGGGTCGATATAGTAGGCGTAAGGCTCGGAGAAGTCGTCGTGGGCGGGGCCGTTTTTGTGTTGGATATATCCGGCCAATGTGCGCTCGGTGATGAATCGAGCAAAGAGCGTTTCGACATTGTCCATGCTGCCCCCGCCGTTGTCGCGAAGGTCGATAATAAGGCCGGTGCAATCTTTCAGATAGTAGAGCACTGCATCGAGGTTGCCGTTGCCGATAGTATATGAGAAGCTCGGGTAACGGATATAGCCTATGTTATCGGCGAGGATGCCATATTTGATGCCGCCGGTTTGGCGATAGTTGAAATTGAAATAATATTGCTCTACGAGGCGCTGGTCGTAGTTTTGGGGATAGTCGCTCCACCAACGGCGGTAGTAGGAGGTATTGAATGTAGAGACGAGGTTGCAATGGCCGTCGCGCAGCTCGTCGAGCATATCGGAGCACACTTCGAAAAGCTCTTCGGAGGTCATCACATCAGAGATACGTTGGGCATAGAGCTGATGTATGGCGTCCCAGTCGACACCTTTCTCGGCAAAAAAGCAATAATGCTCATCGAGGGTGCTCCATAGGGCCTCAAAGTTGCCGCGAGGGTCGTCGGCATAGTCGGTGATGTCGTGGCAAGAGGCTGTCAGCAACAGCATCAAAGCAATTATGGGAGTGTAGATTAGCGATTTCATCGTTTAATATAGAGCTGAGATGGTTGCAGCGTCGGCAGATACACGTCCGGAGCGGGGCAAGCTAATCCATTGGCCTGAGATGCCTATTACGAACGAATGTGTAAACACGTTGGTAGTGAGATTGTTTACTTCGCTCGAGAGGATTGTGGAGCGATAGCCGATGCGCAACGACGTAGAGCCCAGCCGCAGGTCGGCCGAGAGATAGTTGGTCATCGCAAAGCGGTTGAACGGGTGGGCAAAGTGTACCAAGCCGTCGTGGTTGCCGAGATAGATTTCGTAGTAGAGTTCGTCGTATTCGGGGGAGAAAAACACTCCGGCCAAAGGCAATGTCGGTTCATAGCGCACAGTGACGGGCAAGCGACCGATATGAGTGTTCCAAGCGGCCATGCCGGTAAGGTTGATGCTCCAAGCGGCTTTGGCCGAAGCCGGATTGTTGGAGTTGCGAGCATTGTAGATGCAACCCACGTCGATGCCGGTAGAGCCACCGACGGCCAGCGTCAGTTGATGAGGCAGGCGCCAACGGCGCATCATGCCCCAACGCATATCGTAGTCGACCATCCATGTTGTAGCATTGTCGGCACGGTTGCGGCCACGGGCAAAGTCGAGACGCGCGTCGAGCTGCATCACCCAGCGCTCGGGGTCGAAGCGCATGGCTTGCATACGCTCGTAGCCCAAGGCTACATTCCAACCGCGATATGTGATTGGCGACAGGTAGGTGTCGGCCATCGACGAGCTGCCAAGGTCGAGGGTATAGGCCGAGGTTACCGGGCGCAAGGGGGCGACAGAGTCGGTAGTCGTATCTTGAGCTACGGCAGTCGACACCATCGTCAAAGCGAGCAGCGACAGAGAGAGCAGATGTTTCATCAGAAGATACGTTGTTGGCCGTTAATCTCGTCGCGCACTTCGTCGTCGGAGCGGTCGGGTTCGATAGGTTCGTCGTCGGCTTCGGTGTCGGTATCGCCCTCATCAATCGGGAGGTCTTCTTCGTCGGGAGCCAATTCGCGTGGCTCGAGCTCGGTTACCGAGGCGAGGTTGAAGGTTGTGAGGCGTTTGCCTTTGGCTTTAAACGATTTGACGGCGATAAACTCGGCAGCGTCGACAATCAGCGGCTCGCGATAGTCGTCGGCACCGCCAAAGGTGAGTTGGAATCGTGCGCCGGCGTTGTCGCTCAGCGCTATAAGCGTCGATTTGGGGTTTTCGCCGAGATAGCGTTGACGACGCATCGACAGTTCGAAGGTGAAACGCTTGATATAGGGGTAGCCCTGGTCGGCATCGTTGAGCACGGCGGTCCAGACGTGGCCGGGGCGGAATTTTTCGATGAGCAAGATGTTGTCGTCGTAGTGGTTGGTGGCGTCGAACGTGGTCATATAATACTCGCCGTTGTTGAGCACGACGAGGATTGTGTCGGTGCCGGAAAATTCGCCGAGGTAGTTGCCTCGACCTTCATAGTTGAGGCGAAGCACGTCGGGGTCGAACCATACTTTGCGACCGCCCAATGTAGAGGTGCCGGCAGCTTTGAGCGAGAAGCGGTGCACTTCGTTGCGTGTGACGATATTGCCACGCGATTGCTTGCCTTTGGGTTTAATTTCAGAGAAGTCGACGTCAAACTGCAACATCTTCAGTCGAGCCTTGGGTTTGAGGATTACTTTGACGGTTTCGGCCTCGCCGTTGGGGTTGGCGGTAAACCAAACTACCTTTGAGCCGGGTGTGCCCATGGTCATGTTATACTCTTTGTCGCGGGTGACGCCGGTGACGGCAAAGCGTTTCATGTAGTAGGTGCCGCCCTTTCCGTCTTGGTAGATGATGTTGTAGATAGTGCGTTCGTCGCCTTTTTTGAATACGTTGACGTAGATGACGTTTTTGTCGACGAAATATTTTTCGGACACTTTTACGACCTTGTAGCGACCGTCTTTGTAGAAGATGATTACATCGTCGATTGACGAGCAGTTGCAAACAAACTCGTTGTTTTCGTCGCGTTTGAGGCCGGTGCCGATAAAGCCTTCGGCGCGGTTGATATAGAGTTTTTCGTTGGCCTCGGCGACGCTGTTGGCGGCGATGCTGTCAAAGCCACGGATGACGGTGTGGCGCGGGAAAGCGCCTCCATATTTCTTTTTGAGGTTTTCAAACCACGAGATGGCGTAGTCGGTGAGGTGGTTGAGATGGTCGGTAAGTTCGGCAATACGGTCGTTGTAGGAGGCGATAATCTTGTCGGCCTTTGTAGAGTCAAACTTGGTGATACGCTTCATTTTTATCTCGAGCAGGCGTTCGATATCTTCGTCGGTGACCTCTCTGATGGCGTTTACCAAGAATGGCAACAGGCGAGAGCGCACGTGGTTGATGACGATTTCGAGGGTTTCGCCCTGTTCAAATTGTTTGTCTTTATAAATGCGTTGCTCGATGAAGATTTTTTCGAGTGAAGCGAAATGGAGTTGCTCGTTGACTTCGGCGAGCTGTATCTCGAGTTCTTTGCGGAGCAGCTCGCGGGCGGTGTCGACGTTGTAGCGCAATACGTCGCTGACGCCCAAGAAGTGGGGTTTGTTGTCGGAGATGACGCAGCAGTTGGGCGAGATGCTCACTTCGCAGTCGGTAAACGCATATAGAGCGTCGATAGCTTTGTCGGAGGAGGTGCCGGGGAGGAGGTGGAC
The DNA here is from genome assembly GCA_964490275.1 of uncultured Barnesiella sp. Classification (GTDB taxonomy): domain Bacteria; phylum Bacteroidota; class Bacteroidia; order Bacteroidales; family Muribaculaceae; genus JAGBWK01. Next base: position 12,950 of record CAZBBL010000008.1, on the reverse strand, counting down.
TAAAATGCGAGCATGCTCGGCGGTGTTGTCGTCGACTTTGCGTATTTTTATTTTGCCTTTTTCGAAAGCTTTCAAGATAGAGTCGATGACTACGCCGGTGGTTTTACCATAGGGTATCTCGGTGATGGCGAGAGTTTTATTGTCGATTTTCTCGATTTTGGCGCGCACTTTCACTACGCCGCCACGCTCGCCGTCGTTGTAGCGCGACACATCGATGAAGCCACCGGTGACAAAGTCGGGATAGAGCGTAAACTCTTCGCCGCGAAGGTGGGCAATGGCCGCGTCGATGATTTCATTGAAGTTGTGGGGCAATATTTTCGATGACAATCCTACTGCGATACCCTCAACGCCCTGGAATAGCAGCAGAGGGAATTTGGAGGGCAACACTACCGGCTCTTTTTTACGTCCGTCGTAAGAGAGCGTCCATTCGGTGATTTTGGGGTTGAACAATGTCTCCAGAGCAAACGGCGACAGGCGAGCTTCGATATAACGGCCGGCGGCGGCAGAGGCACCGGTAAGTATGTTGCCCCAGTTGCCTTGTGTCTCAATCAACAGCTCTTTTTGGCCGAGTTGCACGAGGGCGTCGTTGATAGAGGCGTCGCCGTGGGGGTGATATTGCATGGTGTTGCCGACGATGTTGGCCACTTTGTTGAAGCGTCCGTCGTCGAGGGTTTTCATCGAGTGGAGGATACGACGTTGCACGGGTTTGAGGCCATCCTCGATATGAGGGACGGCACGTTCCAAGATGACGTATGAGGCGTAGTCGAGAAACCAGCTGCGATACATGCCGCGCAGATGGTGTTTGACAGCGTCGAGGTCGACTTGGTGGACGACCTTGGGCTTTGACTCGTCGGCATCGGCGGCGGGCTCGGGGCTGTCGCTCAGGGCTTCGTCGGGGGTGTTGCCGGCGGTTGGGTCTTGGATGTTTTCGTTGTTTTGGTCGTGCTCGGGGTCGGTAGGGGTAAGATCTTCGGTCATTTCTGGATTGTCTGACATAAGGGGTGATGGAGCGATGCGTCGGCAGCAACGTTGCAACGCCGGCATAGCTTCACAAGCAAAGGTAGTGTTTTTTTGTTAAATCAGCAATAAAAGATGTGGTTTTTAGAGCTTGTTCACCCGATAGAGCGCCATTTTCAATCAAACGGCAAGGCGTCGCGCGAAGATTGCTCGATACGCTTGTTGCGCCAGCATTTGCGGCAGACGGCGATATAGCGGTCGTCGCCGCCAATCTCTACTTGAGCGCCCTCTTCGACGAAGTCGCCGTTGGCGTCGATACGAGCGTTGATGATGGTTTTGTTGCCACAGGTGCAGGTCGATTTCACCTCGTCGATGGTGTCGGCAATCTCAAACAAGCGGCGTGAGCCTTCAAACAGATGAGACTGGAAGTCGGTGCGCAAGCCGTAGCAAATCACCTTGCTACCAAAGTCGTCGACGATGCGCGACAGCTGGTCGACCTGCTCGGCTGTGAGGAATTGGGCTTCGTCGATAAGAAACCATTCGATGACGGCGTGCTGCTCTTCGAAGAGCTCTTTGGCGCGGGCATAGAGGTCGGTGTCGTGGTAGATCCACTCACATTCGCGTTCGATGCCGATACGCGATTTGATGACATTCACTTTGTCGCGAGTGTCGACAACGGGTTTCATGCACAAATAGCGCATTTTGCGTTCTTCGAAATTGTATGCAGTAGTCAGCAGAAGGGCTGTTTTTGCCGAGCCCATAGTGCCGTAGCGAAAGTAGAGTTTACCTTTTCGTTCCATGGCAGAAGAGATAGTTACGTATGTTAGGTTATCGGGTTGGTTTTTTGCCGTCGCCAAAGATAGCAACTATTATCTAATTGAAGCCACAGTAGAGCCAAAAAAAGTTTTCAACATTTTGCCCCATCGGCTATCCTCTGCCGGCTATCCTCTGCCGGTGAAGAAACATTGCACTTTGCCGACAGCCAAGCTGCCTTCGAGCTTCAGAGGTATGTGGTCGGTGTCGGTCGAAATCCAAGCGTGCATATCGTCGGAAGTTTTTTTGCCACCATCGCCGGTGAAGCGAAATGTAATGTAGTAGGCGCTATAGCTTTTATCGTTGATTTTCAGCGTCTGACGGCCGTGATAGGTGATGGTAAGTTTCTCTTTGCGCTTACCCGAAAAGACAGTCATAGCGACCGATTGGTCTTGTTTCATCTTTGGATAATCGAGGCCGCGCATATAGTAGAAAGCGCTGAGCATATCGAGCGTAAGGCCGTCGGCTTCGAGCGTCAGAGAGGTCGTCGTAGGCTGCTCTTTATCATTTTTTTGGCGGGTGCGACGGCAGGTGCCCACCACCTTTTTCCCCGTGCGGCTATATGTGATGACATCGCGCTTATACTTACCTCCTTCGTGAGAAATTTTCTCATAAAATGATGGCTCGTAGGTTTCGACGTCGATAGTGCCACGCAGGGTGTCGCGCACTTTGTAGAGGCCGTCGGCCCACTTTTCGGAAGCGGCCGTCAGCAGCGAGCGAAAACTGCCGTTGTCGCCGGGGCGTGTGGCGAGGTTGACGTGGCCGGCCTGCTTCTGCACGAGGCCCCACTTATACATCACACGATAGTTGAGCGACTCGTTGGTTTGCACTTTGGCCGACGCCGTCAGAGCCGTCAAAGCCACTGTCAGCGCCATCAAATATAGTTTTGTCAGCAATTTCATATATCTACAACTTTATCTCTTAAGACACTGCAATTGTCAAAAAGTTTAAGCCATAGCTATCAATACGATTTTTTTTGCTATCTTTGCAGAGGATTTATCATTTTGTATTAACACGATAATTATGGAAAAAACTCAGCTTTTTCTCGCAGAGAAACTTCTTGAAATCAGTGCAATAAAACTTCAACCCGACTGCCCCTTCACATGGGCTTCAGGCTGGAATTCACCAATATACACCGACAACCGCAAAACCCTCTCCTACCCCAAGGTACGCTCGTTTATCAAGCTTGAGCTTGCTCGCATGATAATGGAAAACTTCCCCGAGGTAGAGGCTATTGCCGGCGTTGCTACCGGTGCAATCGCTCAAGGAGCTTTGGTAGCCGACGAGTTGTTGTTGCCCTACGCTTATGTGCGCTCAACACCCAAAGACCACGGTTTGGAAAACCTTATCGAAGGCAATCTGCAACCGGGCCAAAAAGTAGTAGTCATCGAAGACCTTATCTCAACCGGCGGCAGCTCGCTCAAAGCCGTTGAAGCTATCCGCAACGCCGGATGCGAGGTGATTGGCATGGTGGCTATCTTCAGCTACGAATTCCCTATCGCTCAACAAAAATTCAAAGAGGCCAAGGTGAAACTCATCACACTGAGCAACTATTCATCAATGCTCAAAGTGGCTCTCAAGACCAACTATATCAACGACAGCGATATCAAAACGCTCGAAAGATGGCGCGAAGACCCCGCTACATGGGTGCCCGAAGCCAACAACGCATAATCTCCAATTCAAGACCGCTTTTATATGTCGACATACACAAGCACGCCTACGGTTGTTAATCGCCCCATCCTCGAGATGTATCAGCGATTTGACGACCTGACGACGTTCGCCTCTAAGCTCGAACAGCTTCCCGAAGAGCAGCGTGCCAAGATAGGCGATGTCAGCTTCTCAAAAGATTCAATAGCTATCAACACGCCCCAGATAGGCCAACTGCGCTTTGATGTCACCGAGCGCATTGCCCCCACGAAAGTGGTGTTTGGCACCGCTTCTTCGCCCGTGCCCTTGACGATGGCTATCAATTTCAAAACTATTACCGACGACACTACCGAGGTAACGACCGTCATCGACGTAGAGCTTCCCGCAATGCTCCGCCCGTTTGTCGGCCCGAAAATGCAACAAGCCGCCGACCAATTCGGCGTATTGATGTCGCGCCTCGCTGACTAACCCCCTAAAACTCCCTACTAATATGGCTAATAAACTGTGGGAAAAAACCGCTAAACTCGATGCCGGCGTCGAATCATATACCGTAGGCCTCGACCGCGAAATGGACCTCTACCTTGCACCCTTCGACGTGCTCGGCTCCATGGCCCACATACGTATGCTCAACTCTATCGGCTTGCTCGCCGACGACGAACTCGCTCAACTGACCGCCGCTCTGCGCGATATCTATCGCGAAGCCACTGCCGGCAACTTTGTCATTGAGGAGGGTATCGAAGACGTGCACTCACAAGTGGAACTGATGCTCACTCGTCGCCTTGGCGATATCGGCAAGAAGATACATTCGGGCCGCTCGCGCAACGACCAAGTGCTTGTAGATTTGAAGCTGTTTATACGTTCGGCCATCGAAGAGGTTACAGAGGCTGTCGGCCGACTGTTTGACACACTACTGACTGCGAGTCAACAATATAAAGATGTAATCATACCGGGCTACACCCACTTGCAAGTGGCTATGCCATCGTCGGTAGGCCTTTGGCTCGGAGCTTATGCCGAGAGCTTGGTCGACGATTTGAGCGTGTTGCGTGCAGCCTATGAGATTACCAACCGCAACCCCTTGGGCTCGGCTGCCGGCTACGGCTCGTCGTTCCCGCTCAATCGCTCGATGACCACCGATTTGCTCGGCTTTGAGTCGATGGACTATAACGTGGTCTATGCCCAGATGGGACGCGGCAAAACCGAACGTATCGTGGCTCAAGCTATCGCCTCGATAGCTGCTACCGTAGGCAAGTTGGCCTACGACGCTTGTCTATACAATTCACAAAACTTCGGTTTCATAAAGCTGCCCGACGAGTTTACAACCGGCTCGTCGATTATGCCCCACAAGAAAAATCCCGATGTGTTTGAACTGACGCGCGCCAAATGCAACAAGCTGCAAGCGCTGCCGGTAGAAATCACGATGATTACCAACAACTTGCCGTCGGGCTATTTCCGCGATTTGCAGTTGGTAAAAGAGTCGTTCTTGCCGTCGTTCGACACGATAATTTCGATACTCGATATGGTGTCGCGCATGATAGCCGGCATGAAAGTCAACGACGGTGTAAGCCGCGACCAACGCTACGCCTATATGTATTCGGTCGAAGAGGTGAATCGCCTGGTCGTCGACGGCGTTCCCTTCCGCGATGCCTACAAACGCGTAGGCTTGGAGATTGAGCGTGGCGAGTTTACGCCCGACTACAATATCAACCACACCCACGAAGGCTCTATCGGCAACCTCTGCAACGACCGCATCCGCGCTCGCTTCGACAACGTGTTGGCCCAATTCAACTTTGCCGACTACCACGCAGCCTTCTCGCGACTAATCAACGACTGATGAAGAAAGCTCTGCTAACAACGGCTCTCGCAGCGATGATGTCGCTGTCGGGTTGCGACTCGCTCCAAGACGACCGCATCCCGTCGGTGTCGGTCTATATCCCCTTCTCTACCCAAGCTACATGGGAGCTCTACGGCGCTACGGCAGCCGGCGACTACTGTATGTTTATCCGCGAGCAACGCATCCCGAGCAACTTTCCATGGACCGAAGCCACGCTCACAGGCTTTGGCGGCGTATTGCTGGTATGCGACTACTATGGCGAGCCGCAAGCTTTCGATTTGGCTTGCCCCGTAGAGCGCCAATACGACGTGCGCCTCAAAATCAACACCGACGATATGTTTGCCCACTGTCCGAAGTGTGGCTCTGTATATCAGGTGTTTTCCAACTATGGAGCACCGGTGTCGGGTACAGCAGCCAAAGAGGGCTACTCGCTACGTCGCTACTCGGTAGGCCGAGGCACGACACAATATATGATTATAACTCGCTATTAATCAAGCTTCTATATAATTAAACAAAGTTTTTTAACCTACATTGTAGGTTTATTAGATTATTTTGCATAATTTTGAGACCGCTATATTTCAGCCAATTGCATCTGAAATTTAGCTTTGAAAAATCTACTCATAACATCACTAAAGAATGGAAACCCCTGAAAAGTCATTAGACGTACAGTCACCCGACTTAACCTTGAACGAGAACAGCCAAGCTGCTGAAGTTGAGACTCAACAAAACCAACAAGTCGCTGCAACCGAAACGGTTGATAGCTCTGATGCCATGCCCGCCGAAGAATCAGCCAAACCCACCTACGAAAGCGCCGCTGAGGTGGTCGAAGCTCTTAAGACTCTCGCCGACAAAGATGCCGAAGCCATCACGCGCGACGAAGTGTCACGTCTGAAACATCTTTTCTACGCTTTCCAAAAAACCGAAGTAGAGCCCGCAGAGACTACGCCCGCCGAACAAGAGCAACCCCAAGAGCAACCCCAAGCTACAGCCGAAGTTGACCCCTTGGAAGAGCAACTCAAATCGCTGCTCGAAGCCATCAAAGAGAAAAAAGCTCAATATTTGGCTCTGGTAGAGGCTACTCAGCTCAAAAACTACGAAGCTAAAGAAGCTTTAATCACCGAATTGGAAGCTATGGCTGCCGACACCGACAATGTCAACCGCGCATTCCCCCGCTTCCGCGAAATACAACAACAATTCAAAGCCATCGGCGACGTGCCCCCGCAGCAAATGTCTGACCAATGGAAGAAATATCAAGAAGCCGTAGAACATTTCTACGACCAGCTCAAGGTGAACAAAGACTTGCGCGACTACGACTTCAAGAAAAACCTCGACACCAAGCTTCACCTCTGCGACGAAGCCGAAAAGCTCGCCGACGAAAACGATATCATCGTAGCTTTCAAACGTCTGCAAGACCTCCACATCAAATGGCGCGAAACAGGCCCCGTAGCCAAAGAAACTCGCGAAGAGATTTGGAACCGCTTTAAAGACGCTTCGGCTGTCGTCAACAAAAAATATCAAGCATTCTTCGAAGAACGCAAACAACGCGAGCAGCAAAACGAACAAGCCAAAACCGCTATCTGCGAACGTGTCGAAGCTCTCGACATCGACTCTTACAAGAGCTTCAACGCTTGGAACGCCGCTACAAAAACCATTCTCGAAGCTCAAGAAGATTGGAAAAAACTCGGCTTCGCTTCGAAGAAAACCAACAACTCCTTGTTTGCCCGCTTCCGCGCCGTATGCGACAAATTTTTCGAAGCCAAAGCGCTCTACTATCGCAGCGTCAAAGACGAACTGAGCATAAACCTCGAAAAGAAAATTTCGCTCTGCGAGCAAGCCGAAGCTCTCAAAGACAGCACCGCCTGGAAAGCTACTGCCGAGAAGCTCACCGACCTGCAAAAACAATGGAAAGCCATCGGCGCTGTGCCCAAAAAGCAGAGCGACGCCGTATGGGCTCGTTTCCAAGCCGCTTGCGACTATTTCTTCGAACAAAAGAAGAAAGACCTTAGCGAATCGCGCCACGCCGAGCAAGCCAACCTCAAAGCCAAAAAAGCTATCACCGCCGCGCTGGCTCAAACGCCCGACGACGCTACTCGCGAAGAGGCTATCGCCGCTATCAAAGAGGCTCAAGCAAAATGGAACGAGGTAGGCCATGTGCCCTTCCGCGAAAAAGATAAAGTGTTTGAAGAATTTCGCGCTACCATCAACGCCATCTATAAGAAACACGATGTGCGCGAATCACGTTCGAACATGGCTCGTTTTGAAAGCTCTATCAACGAGATTTCAGACGAAAACAAGCTCTATCGCGAACGCGAACGCTTGGCTCGCATACTCGAGTCGAAGCGCAACGAGCTGACCACCTACCAAAACAACCTCGGATTTTTCAACATCAAATCGGCCTCGGGCTCCTCGATGCTTCGCGACATAGAGCGTCGTCAACAACGCATCAAGGACGACATCGCCGATATAGAAAACAAAATAAAACTTATCGACGAGCGACTGTAAAGTCACAATATTCTTTGAGGCTATTGTCGCCGATATGAAACGACACAATGCCAACCATAATTATTACCGTTATAAATGCCTAATAAGTCAAACGCCTACCGGAGCGGACGCTACGGCAGATTTCTGCCTACCGTCCTTGCTCTGGGCGACGTAATCCTCCTCAACGCCATCTTTTTGGCGGTATTGCTACTGAACCCCGACCTCGACTTGCACCACCGCAGCCGAACGATATGGCTTACACTCAACATTGCGATGATACCGACAGCTATACTGTCGGCAAAAATGCATGCTATACGTACACTCCACACCGAGAATATCCTTATGGATGTGCTCAAAGGCGTAGGTATGCATGCCATACTCTTCGCAGCATTGCTGACGTTCTTGCGGCTGACGTTCTTGCCGTTGGAGTTTTTTGTAGAGTTTTATGTAGCAGCCTTGGTAGCATTCCCGTTGGCCTGGTTGCTGGTGAAACGTATTGTCAAAAACTATCGCCGACAGGGGCGCAACTATCGCACGGCCATCATCATCGGCACGGGCGAAACCGCTATGCGCGTCAACCGCAACCTCACCGTCGATACGGGCTATGGCCTGCGTATCAACGGATTTTTCGGTACGCAACACCCCGAAGGATTCTCTGAGAACTATCTCGGCGATCTCAACACGCTGGCCGACTACCTCAACGAAAACCATGTCGATGAAATCTATTTCACCGACTCAAACACCAACGAGAAATATCTCAAGACAGTCATTGACCTGGCCGACGACAACTTCTGTAAATTCTACTACATACCGCCGTTGAGCCGCTATGTGAAGCGCAACTTCTACCTCGTGCCGCTCAACAGTTCATTGCCGGCACTGACGCTCCACCCCAACCCTCTGAGCAGTCAATTCAACCGATTGGTTAAGCGAGCGTTCGACGTAGCATTTTCGTCGTTGGTATTGCTGTTCACCCCCATATTGCTACCACCGATAGCGATAGCCATAAAATGCTCGTCGCCGGGGCCGATATTCTTCCGTCAGAAGCGCACCGGCTACCGCGGACTCGACTTCTATTGCTACAAATTTCGCACAATGAAAGTCAACGCCGACAGCGACTCACGCCAAGCCACTAAAGACGACGACCGCAAAACCGCCGTGGGCAACTTCTTGCGCCACACATCTATCGACGAGCTGCCCCAATTTTGGAACGTGCTCAAAGGCGATATGTCGGTTGTAGGGCCGCGTCCTCACATGCTCGCCCACACTGAGGAATATCGCAAGCTTATCAGCCAATATATGGTGCGCCACCTTGTGAAACCGGGCATCACCGGTTGGGCTCAGATACAGGGCTACCGCGGCGCCACATCGTTGGAGATGATGGAGAAACGCGTCGACCTCGACGTGTGGTATATCGAGCACTGGAGTTTCATGCTCGACATAAAGATTATAGCACGCACGGCCATCAACGCTGCGTCGGGCGAAGAAAACGCCTACTAA
>CAZBBL010000008.1:0-3624 GCA_964490275.1 uncultured Barnesiella sp. | reverse complement strand
TTTTTTAATTAAATCTAAAGATAACATACGATTATATATCAAAAGCATATTTTTCACTAACTTTGTGGCCAACACTATATAAACAATACTTTTTTCGATGATCACAAAGAAACATTGCATCATTGCATTGACGCTGCTTCTGACGTCGGCCACAAACGTTTCGGCTCAAACCGACCCTCTGGGCACTGCCGCAGAGGTGTGGACCTACCAACAGTGTATCGACTATGCACGCGACAACAACATCTCGCTGCAGCAGTCGCGCTTGGCTGAGTCGTCGGCCGACTATACCCTCGAAGCAGCCAAAGCTCAATGGACGCCGTCAGTTGAATTTGCTACGTCGCACAACTATGGCAACTCACCCTTTGCCAGCAGCTCCAAAAACAGCTACAACAGCTCGTATGGCGTCAACGCATCATGGACCGTTTGGGACGGCGGCGTGCGCTCGGGCAACATAGCTCGCGAACGTCTCAACGTAGAGAAGCAACAGCAAGAGACCACTACTATCTATCGCTCGTTGCAGACAAACATCCTATCGCTCTATCTCAACATCCTCTACCTGCGCGAAACCATCACCATCAACGAAGAGGCCGCCAAGGTGAGCCAAGCTCAAGCCGAACGCGCAAAATCGCTGATGGACAGCGGACGTCTGTCGCGTGTCGACTACACACAGCTTGAGTCGCAAGCCGAGCAAGACCGCTACAACATAGTGTCGGCTCGTGCCAACTACGACACTCAATTGATGCAGCTCAAGAAGCTGCTCGAATTGGGCATCGCTCGTCGCATCGACGTGCAATCGTATGATTGGACCGAAAGCGATGTGCTCGCCGCTCCCCCGTCGCTCGAAGAGAGCTACGAATTGGCCTTGGCCACCGACTCAGAGCTCAAAGCAGCTCAATTGGCTTCGGAAGTAGCCGACAAAGATGTCGACATCGCTAAAGCGGGCTACTATCCCAACATCTCGCTCAATGCCAACGTAGGCGCAAGCTACTACGCCCCCGGCGGCATCCAGGGCTGGACCGAATCGATGAAGAAAACCTTTGGCGAACAAATCGGCGTAAGCATCAGCGTGCCCATCTACGACCGCAAGTCGACTCGCACGGCTGTCAGCAAGGCCCGCATCCAACAACTCAACTCTCAGCTCGACCAAGAGAGCCGTCGCAACGAGTTGGCTCAAGCCGTTGAGGGTTGCTATATCGACCTCTACTCGGCTCAACGTCGCTACACAGCCGGATTGGAGCAACTCAACTCGGCCAATCTCAGCGAAGAGCTCATCAACGAGCGTTTCAACGTAGGTTATGTCGAAGTGACCGAGCTGTTGCAAAGCCACTCTACAGCGTTGGCTGCACGCCACGAGCTGCTCCAAGCCAAATATATGGCAATGCTCTCGCAAAAAATGATTGAATATTATCGCACTACAAATATAACAATGCCGTAAACAAAATGAAGCATAGCGCATTAATCTTACTCGTCGGCCTCGCTTGCGCATCGTGCAGCAAGACCGAAAAAATCAACCTCATCACTGAGACTATCACCACCGGTGACATCAGTGAGTCAGTGACTGCCACAGGCACCATCGAGTCGGTCACCTCGGTCGACGTCGGTACACAAGTCACCGGTATCGTCGACAAAATCTACGTCGACTACAACTCTGAAGTAAAAAAAGGCGACCTCATCGCCGAAATCGACAAAGTGACGCTCCAAAGCGAGGTAGAATCGGCCGATGCCAACGTATCTTCAGCTAAAGCGACCTACGACTATTGCAAAGCCAACTACGACCGCGACAAGAAGCTCCACGACCGCCAGCTCATCTCCGACTATGAATTTGAGACTACCACTCGCGACCTCCAAGTAGCCAAAACCGCCTACGATAAAGCCGTTGCCGACCGCGTGCGTGCCGCCAAAAACCTGCAATATGCCGAGATCTACGCGCCTATCGACGGTATCGTTGTTTCGCGCGACGTAGAAGTTGGTCAAACCGTCGTATCATCAATGACCGTTGCCAACCTCTTCACCATCGCCGACCTCGACAATATGCAAGTAACTGCCAACGTCGACGAGGCCGACATAGGTCAAGTGAAAGAGGGCCAATATGTAACGTTCACCGTCGACGCATATCCCAACGATGTGTTTGAAGGCACCGTGATTCAAAAACGTATCTCCCCCACCACCGAAAGCAACGTCGTCACCTACGAGGTAATCGTCTCGGCAGCCAACCCCGAGCATAAGCTCATTCCCGGTTTGACCGCCAACCTTACCATCTACATGTCGCGCGACAACGGTGTATTGCTCGTGCCCTTGAAAGCTACACGCTTCAACCCCCACGAATATCCCGATGTCAAAGGCTTGCCCACCGTGCAAAAGGGCGCCGACACCACCCCCTACAGCTCTGACGATGCCAGCCAAAAACGCGTTTGGGTGCTTCGCGACAATACGCTCATACCGACAATTATCTCTGTTGGCACAAGCAATGGCGTAAGCTATATGGTAACTTCGGGCTTGAACAAGGGCGACAAGGTGGCCGTTGAATACTCAGCCGAGCAACAAGCCGAGGCCGACGACCAAAGCGAGACACAAAGCTCGCCTTTCGCTCCACAACCGCCAAGCAAAAAGAAATAAGCGACTATGCCAAATCGCGAAATTATAAAAGTTGAAAACATTCGCCGCACCTTCAAAGTGGGCGGCGAAGAGGTGCACGCTCTGCGTGGCGTATCGTTTACAATCTATGAGGGTGAGTTTGTCACCATCATGGGTACGTCGGGCTCGGGTAAGTCGACCCTGCTCAACACCCTGGGTTGCTTGGATACGCCTACCTCGGGCGAGTATATCCTCGACGGTGTAAGCGTGCGCACGATGAGCAAAAACGAGCGTGCCAAGCTGCGCAACCGCAAGATTGGCTTCGTATTCCAAAACTACAACTTGCTGCCCAAGACCACCTCGGTCGAGAACGTAGAGCTACCGTTGCTCTACAACTCGGCAGTGTCGGCCAAGGAGCGCCGCGAACGCGCTATCACAGCCCTCAAAGCCGTAGGTTTGGAATCGCGCTTGTATCACAAGAGCAACCAGATGTCGGGCGGCCAGCAACAGCGTGTGGCTATCGCTCGCGCGCTGGTCAACGACCCGGTAATCATCTTGGCCGACGAGGCAACCGGTAACCTCGACACACGCACGTCGTATAGCGTGTTGGTGTTGTTCCAGGAGCTCTACCGCATGGGACGCACCATCATCTTCGTGACACACAACCCCGAGATTGCCGACTATTCATCGCGCAACATCGTATTACGCGACGGCAAGGTGGTTTCCGACACTGTAAACAACAATCCCAAGTCGGCTAAAGCCGTGCTCGACTCACTCCCGGTAGAAAACGATTAAGACCCAAATCCGACATGAATTTTGCAAACCTACTTAAGATAGCCTTCAAAGCCCTGAATCGCAATAAGCTCCGCGCATTCTTGACTATGCTCGGTATCATTATCGGTATCGCAGCCGTCATTGCGATGCTCGCTATCGGCCAAGGCTCAAAAGACAGTATCAGCGCTCAAATCAGTGAGATGGGCTCTAACATGATTATGATCCACCCGGGCAACATGGAGCGCGGTGGTGTGCGTCAAGGCGCCGACGATATGC
>CAZBBL010000007.1:30007-32094 GCA_964490275.1 uncultured Barnesiella sp. | reverse complement strand
ACCTGTAACCTTCTGATCCGTAGTCAGATGCTCTATTCAGTTGAGCTAATGAGCCTTCTTTTTTGCGTTTGCGGATGCAAAGTTATGCGTTTTTTTTGATTTTACCAAAGTTTTTCGTTGATTTTGATTGTTAAAAATGCTAATTGCCTGAAATACAATTTTTCTAATGAAAATTTTGGCAAAAATGCTTGAGATTTGTTACCTTCGTACTACTAAAATTCAATGCTAATCATACATGAAAAAGCTTATTTATAGACTCGCTGCTTCTCTTTTGGTTGGTGGGCTGGCCTGGTCGGCAGCTCAAGCCGAAGAGCTTGTAATACTCCATACCAATGATACTCACAGCCAGATGGACCCGTACACCAACGGCCTTGGAGGCGTACAGCGTCGCAAGGCTGTCGTCGACAGTGTGCGTGCCGTGCAGCCCAATGTGTTGTTGGTCGACGCCGGCGATGCAGTTCAGGGTACACTGTTCTTTAGCTTGTATGGCGGTGAGGCCGAGATGAAGGCGATGAATGCTTTGGGCTATGACCTCGCAGTGCTCGGCAATCACGATTTTGACAATGGTATGGAACCGTTGGCTAAGAATATAAGCAACAACAATGCTACATGGATTACCACCAACTACAACCTCGACAACAGTCTGTTGGCGGGTAAGTTTGCTCCATATGTCATTAAAGAATATGGCGGCCGCAAGATAGGTTTTATCGGCATAAATCTCGACCCTAAGGGAATGATTTCTGAAGGGCATTACGATGGCGTTGAATATCTCGATGCATATAAGGCTGCCAACTCTACGGCGTGGGTGATGAAGCACCTTCAGGGCGTAGACTTGGTCGTAGTGATATCACATATCGGGTATGATAGCAAGCCCGGTCCACGCGACCTCGATTTGGCTGCACAATCGGAGGATATCGACGTAATAATCGGTGGCCACAGTCACACTATCGTCGATCCGCAAACCGAGGCCGGCCATGTGAAGAATCTGCTTGGCAAAGATGTGCTTATCGCGCAAGCCGGACAGCGTGGCGGTAAAATCGGCGAGATTACTATCGACTTGGACAGCCTTACCGCTAAAGGGCGACTGATAACGCTCGACTCTCGCCTCGACAGCTACAACGACCCGGCTCTCGAAGCTGCGTTGACACCATATCGTCATGGCATCGACTCTATAATGCAGGTGAATATCGGTAAGGCTAAGATTGCACTCGATTTGCCACGCGAGATGAATCTTTTTAGTGATATGGCTTTGAAACGTGCTCGCCAAATAGTCGACGGCAATGTCGACCTCGCTATAATAAATAAAGGTGGCATTCGTCGCCCGATACCCAAAGGCAAAGTGTCGGAAGGACAGATAATGATAACGTTGCCGTTTGACAACTCGGTTGTGGTGATGGATATCTCAGGCAAAGACCTTAAAGACGCTTTCGATGTGATGGCCGACCGCGACGGCGATGCAGTCAGCGCTAATGTCGATGCTACAATCGGCGCCGACGGCACTTGCACACAGATACTTATCGACGGCGAGCCTATCGATGTCAATCGCACTTATCGCCTCGCTACTATCGATTATCTTGCTAACGGAGGCGACTATATGGAACCGCTGACGCGCGGCACAGCCGTAGCTCGCAGCGAAAATATCCTCTATCGCGATATTATAAATATGATACGCGCCGACAAGAACGCTCTGACGGCTCCGGCTACTGCACGTATGCATAAATGAAACGACCTTTGCTGACCGGCTTCGTGGCGTTGGCTTTGGCGAGCGCAATGGCAGAGTCGACACCCTTCGACGGTCTGTCGGGCGAAGCTCTGCGGTCGGCAGTGGCAGAGGTGGCTACACAGACCACTCTCACCGATGTCGCTACGGCAGCCGAGTGCTTGTATCGCTGGCTGTCAATCACCGATGGCGATGGCTTGGGTAATGTCTACGATATTTTTAACGGCACTACGGCGTCGGTCGATGTAGGCGGTAGCGAAGTTATGTCGGTGGTCGCACTTCATGTTGTCGACCCACGTTGGTGGCGTTCGGGCGAATGTGACGAAGCTGCCATCAGCTACGACTTGGTAAATCTGCTGGCTACGAC
>CAZBBL010000007.1:10554-29907 GCA_964490275.1 uncultured Barnesiella sp. | reverse complement strand
GCGAATGTGACGAAGCTGCCATCAGCTACGACTTGGTAAATCTGCTGGCTACGACTGAACAGGTGGCCACGTTGCGCTCAATATATCCCCCGGGTGTTGTCACCGACGCTACCTACGACAATGGTATATGGAGTGTCGGCGCCGGCGTTTATGACGGAGCTGAAATCAATTGCTATCAGCCTCCAAAGGGATATGAAGGTGACTTTGCGCGCATATATTTCTATATGTTGGCGGCGCATCCGGCCAAATCGTGGCTCGTTGATACCTACAATTTTATCGCCTCGTCGACTCTCCCTTGCTTGCGCTCGGCTGCCTTGAGACAACTGTTGACATGGCATCGCACCGACCTCCCCGACCAACGCGAACTTGATCGCGACAAGCGTGTGGAGACGCTTCAAGACCATTACAATCCGTTTGTACGCTACCCCGATCTTGTCGACTATCTGTTTGGCGACAAGCTTGGAGAGACGTATGGTGTATCAGACGCAACCGCCGACCCCCAACCGGTTGCCGGCGGTACGCTCAAACCTCGATATGCTTTGGGTGAAACTATTTGGCTGTCGACGCCCACCGTTCCGGCCGATGCCTCGTGGACTATTGACGGCGTGGCTATAGATGGCGCGTCGGTCGAAGCTTCAAGCCTTGGCATAGGTAATCATATTTTGCGTTTTTCGTCGGGGGAATCGCATGGCAAAATACTCATCGTCGTAGAATGAAAGCGTTGCTATACATATTATTAATGTGTCTGCCGATGATGGTCGCTTGCTCCACTGACCAACCGCGTATCGAAACTTCGGGTCAAGAACCGACGCGACCCGGCGACGGCGACTCGTCGACCGACACGCCCGACGATGGCGAAGAGGATGACGACGCAGCTGCCGACGAGATATTTTTTGCTAATGCTATGGCGCGATACCAAAGCGACCGTGTCGCTATAAGTTTCGACACGGCCGGCACTATAGTATTGGTTGCAAACGATTGCCAATCGGCAACGTTTGAATCGTTATTGACCGGCGATAAGGCTCTGTTGGGCTTTGCCGGAGATATCAGAAGTTTGAAATCGGGAGATAGGGTAGAGGTTATTGAAAACGACCTCGCGATGGCGGCTGAGGTTGTGGCCGTGCAGCATACGTTGGAGGCTTCGTGGCTCAAGTTGAGCAGCGCTTATGGCGTAGTGAGGGTGGTGCTCGACGATATTATCGAGTAAGCACGATGTTGTTTTCGCGTGCAATCTTGCGCATATTCATCAGAGCGTAGCGCATACGTCCGAGAGCGGTGTTGATGCTGACGTCGGTAGCGTCGGCAATTTCCTTGAAGCTCATATCGCGATAAAAGCGCATTTCCAAAACTTGACGTTGATTTTCGGGGAGCGACTCCATGATGCGTCGTACGTCGGCCGAGATTTGGTTGTCGATTAGTGAGTCTTCGACGGTGTCTTCGGCCAGTTCGCGGCGATTGAGCAGGTTGGTGTCGGTGTTGTCGGTCGATACGGTAGCGTCGGCTTTTTCTTGGCGATAAAAGTCGATGATAAGGTTGTGGGCGATACGTGAAATCCAAGCCGAGAATCGTCCGTTCTCGGTGTAACGTCCTTGCTTTATAGTAGTGATAGCCTTCACAAAAGTTTCTTGGAAGATGTCGTCAGCGACCTCTCGGTTTTTGACGATATGGAAGATGTATGTGAAGATACGGTCTTGGTGACGTGACAGCAAAGTGTCAAATGCATCGTTATTGCCGTTGGCATAGGCTGCTACTAATTGGTCGTCAGACAGCCGATTGATGTTTTGCATTACTTGTTTTGTTTTGGTTAGAGTAATGTCAATCGATAGGCAATAGGGGTTTTAGTTAATGAAAAAATGATAATATTGTGATAATAATGATGTTATTTCGCTGCTAAATGCGCGAATATTCGGCAAAGTTAATAGCTAAGATTTTAAATAACAAACATTTTGGAAAGAATTTTTCTGAAAATCTGTCGGTTGCACAATTTTTTTGAGTTGAGTGCGTTTGCGCATATATTTTGTCTAAAAAACTATTAAAATATTGCTAAACGAGCAATAAATCAGGGCCAACGGCGTTTCAATAGTGTATCTCGAACCAAATAACCCCAATTGCCTATGAGCAAAAATTCTACCTCTCAACTACAGCAAACCGTAAAGGAAAAACCTCAAGTCTCTTCTCCGCGTCGCTCTACTGTAGAGTTTCTGCGCCAGTTTGCACGTGCTTACACATTCGATCGTCGATTGGCTCCAACCATCGGTGGCTTAGTCGCAAATTAAAGCCAATCAAATCGATATCAAGCATAAAATTAATCGAACGCTTGCAAAGATGTGGAATTTTTCATACCTTTGCAGGCGTTTTGAACGAACTTTAATAATTAACTAACACAACAAGTTAAACATGAACCATTACGAAACCGTTTTCATTTTAACTCCCGTTTTGTCTGATGCTCAGATGAAGGAAGCGGTAGAAAAGTTCACCGGCGTGCTCACCGACAACGGTGCCACCATCGTGAACAATGAAGCTTGGGGCCTCCGCAAACTCGCTTACCCCATTCAGAAAAAGTCAACCGGATTCTACACTCTCGTTGAATTTGACGCAGAGCCCGTAGCAGTAAAGAAACTCGAAACAGCATTCCGTCGCGACGAGCGCGTGCTCCGTTTCTTGACATTCCGTCTTGACAAGTATGCAGCAGAATATGCAGCTAAACGTCGTAGCCTCAAAGCTAACCAGCCCGCTGCTAAAGAAGAAGTAACCGTAGAATCAAAGGAGGACTAAACAATGGCACAAGCTCAATCTGAAATCCGCTACCTCACACCCCTGTCGGTGGACGTTAAAAAGAAAAAATATTGCCGTTTCAAAAGAAGTGGCATCAAGTATATCGATTACAAAGACCCCGAATTCTTGAAGAAATTCCTCAACGAACAAGGCAAAATTCTGCCCCGTCGTATCACCGGAACTTCATTGAAATTCCAACGCCGTGTCGCTCAGGCCGTGAAACGTGCCCGCCACTTGGCTCTTCTTCCCTATGTAACCGACTTGATGAAATAATCTTTTAACGCCGTAACAATATGAAAATTATCCTGAAAGAAGACATCGCAAACCTTGGATACAAGGACGATGTTGTCGAAGTTAAAAGCGGCTACGGACGCAACTACCTTATCCCCCAAGGCAAAGCTGTCATCGCTTCTCCCTCGGCTCTCAAAATACTTGCTGAAAACCAGCGTCAGCGCGCTCACAAGCTCGCTCAAATCAAGGCTGACGCCGAAGCTCTCGCTGCTTCACTCCAAGGTGTATCTCTTACCCTCGGTGCAAAAGCTGCTGCCAATGGCACTATCTTCGGCTCTGTCAACAACATCCAAATCGCTGAAGCTTTGGAAAAACTTGGCCACAATGTCGACCGCAAAGTTATCGTTCTGAAAGAGAACGTCAAAGAGCTCGGCAAATACACCGCTACCATCAAACTTCACAAAGAAGTCAGCGTAGAAATCCCCTTCGAAGTTGTAGCTGAATAATATTCAGTAACCGCTCATATAAAAAGAGAGAGAATCATTGTGGTTCTCTCTCTTTTTATGCTTTGCGCCGGGGTAGCAATATTTTGGATGCGAGATATGACAAGATGAGCGTGACGGCTATGTAGGCAATGATGTAGTGGTAGCTGTCGACAGCGGGGGTAATCTTGCAGAACATGCCACGGGTAGTAGGGTGGATGATATAGATTATGGCCGAGATGTTGCCAACCCAACAGATAGATTTTTGAAACCAACCTTGCGACAACGATTTGACTAACGCTATGGCGAGGTAGAGGATGCCGATACATGTCAATGTCCATGTGTAGCAATTAAATTGGCCTACGAGTGCGAGAGCCGTCATGGCAATGACAACCAACCATCGGTAGCGACTCGCTATTTTGGGGAATCCGTGGCGGGCAATGTATATGCCACAGACAAATGGGGTGAGCCAACCCATGAAATTGACGTTGTAGTAGTGGATTGCAGTAGGGTCGCAACCACTGAGCAATAGCCAATGGCCTAATAGTGAGGCAAGGGTGATGGCGAGCATGGCGGCTGTGTTGCACCGTCGCAATATCAACCAATAGATTGCATAGAGCTCCATTGCCATGCCGAGATACCAAAAAATCATCGGATAGATTGTCGAGCCTGGGACGAGGTTGGCAAAGAATGAGGTTTGGAGCACCAAGGAGGGGATGTCAGTGCGGATATCGCCCATAAGTAAGGCCCTCATCAGGAAGAATAGAATGGAGCCGGGTATAAGCAGTCGCCATAATTTGGTGGCATTATGCCACATGAATTTGCCGAAATTGGTAGAAATTGGTTGCTGCTCATATTTCTTTACGAGGCCGTAGCCACTGACGAATACAAATAGATAGAGTCCGAACGGGCCGATGAACGTGAACAGTTGAGACAGTAGGCCGGTAGTGGGATGGAGGATAGCGTCGAGCATGTTTTGAGCATTGGACGAGGAGTAGGTAAACTCGTTTTCGGCAATGTCAATACCGTTCAGCCTATGGCATAAATTGTGGATGATGACGAGCAATATCGCAATGCCTTTAAGAGCAGTGCATTGCTGTCGGCTAAGTATGTTGGATTGTTGATTGTTTGTCATAAGTTTGACAAAGTTATTAAAATCTTGAAATAAAAGCTTTTATTTTAGCGTTTAATTGCCAAAAATAGATTAATTTTGTCGCTGAAAATTGCAAACGCTTCTGAGCTATTAACATTCATCACATATAATTGCATCAATTAGCAATCAACATATCAAACTTACAAATATTTATTCTCTGAATGAATCGAACATTACTTGCTACACTGTTATTGTGTCTTGGCACAAGCATATCGGCTTCCGAGCTCGATTTGACGAGCCAATCGGTGTTGCGCCAGCTGCGCCAACAGCGCAACGGCGTTGTCGCTATCGCTACGACCAAGGCTACGCCATTGGCGGTTGAAGCGAAGTCGCAAACGGTGGTGACTTTGACGCGTTTGGCCGCCGGAGCCACTGAATATGATTTGGAAGCTGAGGGCGTCGACGTGCTGTGTCGACGTGGCGACATCTGCGTTTGCGCGGTGGACATCGACGATGTTGAGCGCATAGCTTCGTTAGACTGTGTGAAACATTTGCAGCTATCGCGCCAATTGCGCCCTATGCTCGACCAAGCACGTGCGGCTGTCGGTGTCGACAATATCCAAGCCGGGATAGACTTACCTCAGGCCTATACCGGTAAAGGTGTCATCACCGGTATCGTCGACTCGGGTGTCGACCCAAGTCACATCAATTTTAAGGATTCGGATGGCAACATCCGCATAAAGCAGCTCTCATGGATTAGAGCCAATGCAGCCGGAACCGCCCCAATCACAACGCAATATACCAACAATTCCGACGATATCAATCAGATATCGTCGTTTAAAACCGACGATACGAGTTCGTATCACGGCACACACACTATGGGTATCATGGCGGGTAGCTATCGCGGCAATCTCGACTATGCCGTCAAAACCGGCGAGCATGAGTGTGAAGTAAAGACCAATCAGCCCAACCCGTTTTATGGCATAGCTTACGACTCTGATATCGTTGCCTCGTGTGGCACGATGGGCGACGGATATATAGCCTATGGCGTACAAGATATATTATGGTATGCCGAAGATCACAATCAGCCGTGCGTTATCAATCTATCGCTCGGGTCGAATAGTGGTGCTCACGATGGCAAGGATAATATGTGCGAATTTTTGACGCTTGCCGGTAAGGAAGCGATTATATGCGTGTCGGCCGGCAATGAAGGCAATTATCCCGTGGCTATTGAAAAAACATTTACCGACACCGACACCTCGGTGAAGACCTTTATCCACAACTTTTATTTCACATCGGGCACGTATGAAGGACTGATTTATGGCGGACAGTATATTTATAGCCAAGACGAGTCGGCGCTTGATGTGCAATTTGTCATCTATAGCAAGAGTCGCAACCGTATCGCTCAGCGTTTTACGCTCCCGGCCACACCTACCGGCAACGCCACATATTATATATCGTCGACCGACTATCAGCAGTCGACGTCCGACGTAGAGTCGCAGGCGCTTGCTAAATATTTCGACGGATATATGGGAATCGGTTCGGGCTATGACTCAAATACCGGTCGCTTCTATGCGATGATTGACACGTATCTCTTCCCCAAAGACGACAACTATTTGGTTGGTATAGTGGTAAACGGCAAGGCCGGACAGCACGCCAATCTATATAGCGACGCGGTTGGCACATACTATACCTCGTATGACATAAGCGGATGGACCGACGGCTCGTGCAACGGTTCGATCAACTCGATGGCTTGTGGCGACAACATTATCGTTGTCGGCTCATACAACACTCGCGACGATTGGGGGAGCCTCGACGGCGTAGTGCGTGGCTATGCCGACACATATACGCCCGGTGAAATAAGTTCATACTCCTCTTACGGCACGTTGTCAGACGGACGAAATCTTCCTCACGTATGTGCTCCGGGCGCATCGGTAGTCTCCTCGGCAAGCCGCTATTATATAGAGCCGGTGTTGAGCGCCGGCAGCTTGACAGAGGGCGCACTTCAGGCGCGCCAGACGTCAGACACTCGTACGAACTATTGGATTACGTCGGCGGGCACGTCGATGGCGACGCCGGTTGTCGCCGGAGCGATAGCACTTTGGCTTGAGGCCGACCCGACATTGACTGTCGACGATGTGAAAGATATCATCAGCACAACGTCGATCAAAGACGACTATGTGACCGGATATACGGGCGACCCGGTGAAGTGGGGCGCCGGCAAGTTTGATGCCTACGCCGGTTTGAAAGAGGTAGTGCGTCGCAGCGCTTCGGTAGGAAGTGTCAACGTCGATGAAAAGCGGCTGATGATAAAGGCCCTCGGCGACAATCGCTTTAATATATTTCTCTCAGGCGAGCCGATTGATGTCAATGTCTATGCTGTCTCGGGCGCGTTGGTAGCTACCAAACATGCCTCCGACGGTGAACTCGATTTAGACTTGGATACGTTGAGCCGTGGCATTTATATTATCAGCGTTAACGGTACCAACAATGAGCGTGTCGCAGTAAGGTAATCCTGAAAAATTAATATTCAACTTACATATATGAAAAAGCCGATTTTTACACTTTTCTCGGCGTTGTTGGCGTATGTGCTGCTGCCGTTCACAGCAGTTGCCGACGACGATTTGGGAGAACCGATTATCACGTTTCACACTACTATCTATGAGGAGAACGGTGCCGAAAACGACTTCTCGATATTGCTTGGCGGTTCGAGCACCGGCGTTGGGCAATATATAGATATCGATTGCGGTAGCGGCACGTTTGAGGCTCAGCTTGAGGAAGCTAATTACGACTCAAGTTCCGACTCATCGTCGGGCACATTCGTCTCGTGTCGCGTCACCGAAGAGGGCATCGTCAAAATCTATGCCGACGATGCCAAATGGATTGACTGGTTTAACGCTTCAGGGTGTTATATCGATTGGATAAAATTTAACGGCACATCTGAGATTTTCTATCTCGACTTGTCGCACAATGCATTGACTTCGCTCGATTTGAGCGGTATGCCAAACATTTCGGCACTCTACTTGACCGACAACCCATTCTCTGAAACACCGTTGGTGGTGGGCAAGCAGCCATATCTGACGATTCTCGAGATAAACTATATAGGAGCGCTCGATAAGTCGTTTAATCTCAGCGACTATCCCGAGATGCTCTCGTTTGACGCTTGGGCTGCCGGCGGACTTGATAAGCTCGACCCGACCGGATGCCCCAATTTGCAGAAGATTTCAATCGACGGTACAAACGTCGAGTCGATTGATGTGTCGAAAAACCCTCAGTTGCTTATCTTGAATATCTCAGATACGCGAATCACCTCGTTGGACTTGTCAAACAACACGCTGTTGCGCGAGCTGTATGCGTCGCACGAATCGTCGGTCAACGAGCAATATAAGCTTTCTAATATCGACGTCAGCAACTGCCCCGACCTCTATTACTTCTTTTGCTCGGGCAACGATATGGCCACAATCGATGTGACAAAGAATGTAAATCTCGGTTCGCTTACGGCACGTAAAAACCGATTAACTTCGATTGACGTCAGCCAAAACACCAACCTGTTTTGCTTGAATATATCCGACAACTATTTCGGCTACTCCAATCTGCCTTGGCCATTGACCGACGACGGCAACGACCGATGGGACGAATATGACTATCGCCAACGCAACCTTAGTGCGGCGCCGTCCTATCCCATCGGTGCCGAGCTCGACTATAGCGACATGGTGCTTCGCGAAGGAAGCGACACCGAGGCCTTCCTATATTCAGAATTGGCTACCGACCCCAATGATGTTTATCTCGTAGACCAAAGCTGCTACAGCTATAGCAATGGCAAGTTGAAGCTGTTGGCTCTGCCGACAATTGACGGTGAGGCTGTTGACAGCGTCTTTATAAGATTTTCAAATACCGTATTCTCGGCTTCAAATCTGCGCACGAGCAATTTTGCCGTGAAGACTGCCGACGAATATGGCAAGCCGGTGAAAGCCTTCTCGCTGACATCCGGAGCATATCAAGATGCGTCTGTGAAATTTGGCGTTGGTATCTTCGGTGCTTCGGCCACCACTCCAAAAACATTCTATGTCGACCTCGGCGATGGCGAGATGACACCGTTTACGGCTACGAGCAGTGATGCAGATGTGGCCAATGTCGATGCAACATCTAAGGGCTATGGCTTGCTAACGGTCTATGTTAATGACGGCGATGAGATTTCGGCGCTCAATGTCGACAGGCTGACTCTCTACAGTGCTGACCTATCGTTGTTGCGCAGCATGCGTAGCCTCTCGCTCACCAATACCGGCATCTATAGCGTCGATTTGCAGTGGAACCGGTCGCTTGAAAGCCTCAATCTGAGTCACAACAACATCTCTTATCTGAGCTTGGCGGGCAACAATCAGGCTTATGCAAAAAATGCGCTGACTGATTTCGACGCCTCCTACAACTCAATCTCTACTTTTATTTGGACCGAGAACTATGCCATAAAGCATCTCAATCTTGGGCATAACGACCTTTCGGAACTGTCGTTCTCAGGCAACACTCGCATTGAATCAATCGACCTGTCCTACAATAAGTTTGCCGAGATGTCGGTAGTAGATTGTGAGAATCTTACGTCGCTCAACGTAGCCGGCAACCAACTCTCAACGATTACACTTCCCGAGACAAATATATTGACTTATCTTCAGCTCGACAACAACAAATTTAGTCTCGCTACGCTTCCTGAACATGGTAGCTTGACCGAAGCCAACTATATATATGCTCCGCAGTCGCCAATTGAGATTGCAGAGAAGGCTCCCGGAGTCAATCTGTCGGCTCAGGATATCGACAAAAACTCGGTTTTCACATGGAAGAAAGCCAATGGCGACGCTTTAATCAGTGGAGTTGACTATTTATGCGAAGGTGGCTACACATGGTTTTACAACACGACGGTAGGAAATGTTTATTGCGAGATTTCCAATCCGGCCTATCCGGCATTCACCGGAGATAATATCTTGAAAACCACTCTCTGTGAGGCTGCTGCAATGCCTACACATGTGGCTGCATCGTTCGTTACCGAGGAGACTTCGACCACTGCGGTGCTGACTATGACAGCCACAAAGGCCAACACCTCGGTTTATGTTGACTGGTCGGGCAAAGGCGACTTCTATCAATATGTATTGGGTACGTCATATACCAATTTCAAAGTGCCGACTTACGCCGGAGCTACCGTGAAGGTTTATACCTACGACGATACCGACAATATCAGCGTGTTCTCATTGCGAGGCGCACCGTTGAAATCGTTTGACGGCTCGGCAATGAAGCAGTTGATTTGCTTAAACCTCGGTGGGGCAGGGCTTAGCGACGATGCTATTGTCTATCCCGAGTCGCCCAACTTGAGCGAGCTTATCCTCGAGTCAAACAAATTGACAAAAGTAGATTTGACGCGCTATCCCAAGCTTTCTTATCTCAATCTTTCGAATAATGCCATCAGCGATATCGACTTAACAAACCTTGGTAGCTTAACTGAGATATATTTGGGCAACAACCAATTGACATCGGTTTCATTTGGTAAGAACCTCACGCTGTGGTCGGTATTTGTCAATGACAATGAGTTGACCAGCGTTGATATCTCGCAGTTGCCAAAGCTGAGGCAGTTTAATGCCAACTACAATCAGCTCACGTCGATTGATTTCTCGGGCAATCCCAATCTGAGCGTCGTATTGCTCAATAACAATCTATTTGAGACTATCGACTTATCGCCGCTAAACAACTTGCAGATGCTCGAAATCACCGGCAATCGCTTTAAATTCTCAACCCTTCCCGTTGAGGAAGAAATATTTGCGACCATGATCAAAGCCAACAATACATATACATATAAGTATAGCGACCAGGCCGAACTTGAAATTACGCCTGTCGATGGCATAGTTGACTTAAGCTCTGAGGCTGTTGTTAACGGTGTGGCTACGACCTACACTTGGTATGTCGACGAACTCGACTACGACTCTGACGGATATATCGTCAATTCGGAGCTTTATGGCCCCGACAATGAGTATGGCGAAGACCCCGAGTACACACTCGAGCAAGGTGTTACCACGTTTGTGACCCCTCAAGAGCGCGTGCTCTGTGTGTTGACAAATAGCGGATTCCCCGACCTTACGCTTTATACCAACTTGATTACGACCGAGGCCGGTGTTGAGGCTGTCAGTGTCGACCGAGTTGACGGCCCGACTGAATATTACAACCTCAGTGGTATTCGTATGAATGCTAAGCACCTTGCCCCCGGCTTTTATATCAAGCGCGTGGGCCAAAATGCGACAAAAGTGCATATCAATTAGAGGATAATCTCAATTAATAAATGGGCAGCTATGGGCGCAAAACTTCATGGCTGCTCATTTATTTATGATTGTTTGAAAACTATTTTAAGGAGCTGTATAGCTAAAAACGACAATATTTTTGAATATTTGGATATGATTTTATAAATTTGCCGCTCAAATCGGCGGTTTGGCTGTTTGTATAAGCTGATGTGTCGACCGACAAAATCAGCTTAATCTGAGATGTTATATATTGAAAAACAACTATTATCCAAGTGAAACCATTTAGATTTACACCTCAATACATCAATGTCATCTGGGGCGGCACAGAGATAGCGTCGTTTAAGGGCATCGATGATGACCGTACCGACATCGGCGAGAGCTGGGAAGTGTCGGGATTAGTCGGTTATGAGAGTGTTGTGGCGGAAGGAGACGATGCCGGTTTGCAAATCAGTCAATTGATTGAAAAATATGGAGCTCGCCTTCTCGGCAAAGAAGCTTTTGCCACTTATGGCAATCATTTCCCCTTGATATTGAAAATAATCGACGCTCACAGCGATTTGTCGGTGCAAGTGCACCCCGACGACGACTATGCTCGTACACTTGGCTTGCCAAATGGCAAAACCGAGATGTGGTATCTGTTGAAATCGCTGCCGGGGTCGAAAATATATGCCGGATTTAATCGCGACTTAGACGAGCCGACGCTTAGAGAACACGTTGAGGCTAAGACATTGATGCAATGCGTCAATGCTTATGAGCCTAAATATGGAGATGTATTCTATTTGCCGGCAGGTCGTGTCCATGCTATTGGCGGAGGCAATCTTTTGGTCGAGATACAGCAAGCGTCGAACACTACATTCCGTCTTTACGACTATGACCGTCGCGACGCTGCCGGAAATCCGCGCCAACTCCATGTCGATGAAGCTTGCAAAGCGGTTGAATATACGGCGTCGGAATGCAGCCAATCAAACGCTTACGACACTACGGTAGATGGCGATCGATTGATTTGTTCATGCCGATACTTCACCGGTATTGAGGTAAAGGTGGCCGGAGAACGCCGTCTGACCAACACACGTCGCTCATTCATATTGCTGACAGGGATAGCCGGTAGGGTAGTTGTCGACGGCGACACAGAGTTGCGTCGCGGGCAAACCATATTGGTTCCGGCCGAGACAGGCGATGTCAGTCTCGAAGGCGACGGTACGCTTTTAGCATTTACACTTTAATTAAGGGCTTGTCTTGGAACAAGTTCTATAGAAGGGATATAAAAATCTCCCAACGATTGACTTACGAAAATCGTTGGGAGTTTTTTAGATTGTGTCAGCTACATCAGAAGTAGAAGTTGAGAGATTTTTGATAGTAGAGCATGCCGCTGCCAATCTCTTGGGCTGCGCTTTCGCCGAGTGAGTTGGCCACGATAGCGAGCGCAAAGCGCAGGGCTGAAGCGGGACCGTTGCCGGTGATAATGCGGTCGAGGGCAATGACCGGGGCGTCGCGCATGATGGCGCCTGAGCAGAGGCTCTCCATGCCGCGATAGCATGTGGCTTCTTTGCCGTCGAGGATGCCGAGCGGGGAGAGCACCAACGCCGGGGCAGCGCAGATGGCAGCTATTTTGCCGTTTTTGGCTTGTTTGAGAAGCAGCTCGTTGAGAGGTTGATATGCGGCGAGGTTGGCAGTGCCGGGCATTCCGCCGGGGATGATAAGCCATTCCGGATTGTCGAATGTCGTCTCGGTAAACAATAAGTCGGCGCTGACGGTTACACCATGTGCACCGGTTACTTCAACTTGGTCTGTGATGGAAACTGTCTTGATGTCCATACCTGCACGGCGCATAACATCTACTACGGTCAGGGCTTCAATTTCTTCAAAGCCTGTAGCTAAAAAAAGATAGGAGCTGTTTGTCATGATAGTGATAATTAAAAAAGTGTAGGTG
The DNA here is from genome assembly GCA_964490275.1 of uncultured Barnesiella sp. Taxonomy (GTDB): domain Bacteria; phylum Bacteroidota; class Bacteroidia; order Bacteroidales; family Muribaculaceae; genus JAGBWK01. Next base: position 17,121 of record CAZBBL010000007.1, on the reverse strand, counting down.
AGAATTACGTTTTACAGGGTTAAAACAATGAGTTGTTTAAAAATGTTCGCTATTTTTGCAAATAAAACAAATTTTATTGTATTTCAAAAAGTTTTGGCGAAAATGTTTAGAAATAGTGTTTCGAAGATAGTCGCTTTGACGGTGATATTGACAGTTTTGAGCTCGTGCAATTCAAAGCGACAATACAGAGCTATGGATGGCGTAGTTTGGCATACGACTTATCGCATCACCTACAACGCTTCGACCGACCTCAGCGCTGATGTCTTGGCTGCAATGGACAGCGTGGAGATGTCGCTGTCGCCATTTCAGGCTGCATCGCTTATCTCGGCAATAAACCGCAACGAGGGTGACAGCGTCGACCAACATATCGCCTATATCTTTGCTAATTCCAAGCGGGTCAATCAATTGAGCGAAGGTGCGTTTGACCCTACCGTAGCTCCGTTGGTAAATCTTTGGGGCTTTGGCTACGAAAAGCCTTCCGGTGAGCCTACTCAGGCCCAGATTGACAGCTGTTTGGCTCTTGTCGGCATAGCCGATTGCCAAATATCCGACGGTAGGATGATAAAGAAACATCGCGGCACGCAGTTTAATTTCAGCGCTATTACCAAGGGCTATGGCTGCGACCGTGCGGCTGAGGCTCTGCGCCGCAACGGCTGCTCTGACTATATGGTTGAGATTGGCGGTGAGATTGCCGTCAGTGGCAACAGCCCTCATGGAGGCAAATGGAATGTGATGGTAGATGCGCCGGTTGAAGGTGACACGCTCTCAGGCCACGGAGTCACTGTGATTCATGTCAGCAACTGCGGCATAGCTACGTCGGGCAACTATCGCAACTATCGCGACACCTCCTCGGGGCGTGTCGGTCATACGATTTCGCCCGTTACCGGTCGGCCGATTCACTCTGAGATATTGAGTGCAACGGTGATAGCACCGACAACGATGGAGGCCGACGCGTTGGCAACGGCTTCGATGGCGATGCCTCGCGAGCAGGCTATGGCAATGATAGATGGCCTTGGCCAAGGCTATGCAGCTATGTTTGTGCTCCATGGCGGTGGCGATAGCTTCAAGTTGGAAAAATCATCGCTCTTCGATAGCTTGACTGCCGAGTAGCATATTGGTTTACACAATAACAGATAGGCTCGACCATTGTGGCCGAGCCTATCTGTTGTTGTGTAGGGTAGGGGATTATCCGCAGTGGAAGAAGCGCTCAACCAATTGAGCCATTTTGACGGGGCTGCTTTTGGCTTCGGCGATGATGTTGGCTTCGTCGTAGCTGTTTAGGCGACGGATGATGCCATCGATAGCAGCTGCGGGGAATACGCCTTTGTCTTCGAAGATTGCACGTTTTGCATCGAGACATTTGGCCGACTCTTCGCAGCTTGTAGGCAGCTGACGCAAACCGTTGAGCTTGGCTGCGTTTTCGGGTTTGTGGATGTCGACGTCGACGTAGGTCTTTTCGGCAATCTCAAGAGCGTTGGCAATTTCAAAGCCGTGGCGACAAGCTACAGCCAAACCGGCGATGAGCAGATAAACGTCGGCAGAGCCGTCGGCCGAACGTATTTCGACGGTTTGCTTGCGCGACGATGCCGCAAAAGCGTCGCCACCACATGAACCCGGGTTGGCGGCAGCACACATATCGGTGTTTGAGGTCCATCCCAGGGGCACTCTGACGAGCACCGAACGGTTGCGGTCGCCCCAACAGATGTTGGTGGGAGCCTCTTGATGAGGCACCAAGCGGAAGTAGGATGTGGGGTTGATATTGCCAAAGGCTGTGATAGCGTCGGCGGTTTCCATCATTCCGGCGATAGCTTTGCGGGCGGTTTCGCTCAGGGTGCGGTCTGCGTTGAGCATCATGTTTTGGCCGTCGCGAGTCACGCGCATGTGGATATGCAGGCCCGAGCCGGCTTTGCCCGTGGTGATTTTCGGAGCGAAAGTGACGTTGAGGTCGTAGCGGTGGGCCAGGTTGCGAATCACCCATTTAGCGATTGAGAGTTGGTCGGCAGCTTCTTCGGCGCGAATGGGGAGGAACTCTATTTCGTTTTGTTCGTAGTTGATGCCGTTGATTGTGAAATTGCCCACTTCAGAGTGGCCGTATTTGATAGTACCACCGGCTTGAGCGATGTAGCTCATGCACTTTGTGCGGAAGTCGTTGAACTTGGCGAAGGGGCCCGATTCGTGGTAGCCTTTTTGGTCGGTAGCGGGGAATGTGCCGGTATCGGGAGCGATAACGTAAAATTCGAGTTCGCCCATGGCTTCAAACTGCATGCCGGTAGATTTGCGAAATTCGTCGCATGCTTTGGCTAAGATGTGCTCGGGAGCCAAATCGAGTTGCTTGCCGTCTTTGTCGAAGAATGAGCAGAGCATTGTGACAGTCGGAATTTCGGCAAATGGATCGCGGAAGGCGGTGCGGAAACGAGGTATGACGTAGAGGTCGCTGTTGCCTGCTTCGATATAAGAGAATAGGCTTGAGCCGTCGACGCGTTCGCCCGTGGAGAGGATGGTTTCGAGATAGTCGTAATTGTTGATTACAAAGTTGAGGGTTTTCAAACGACCGTCTTCGGCAGGATACATGAAATTGATCATTTCAATACCGTTATCGACGATGTATTTGATGATGTCTTCCTTGGTAAAATCTCTGGCCGGCTTGTTGAGCGTGGCCACAATGTGGTTTTTGTTTAGATAGGTTTCTGTGTTCATTTCAAGATGTATTTCATGGTTGGATGGCTGCAAATATAGCGAATATTTTGTCGGTTGCAATATTTTGGTTGAAAAGTTTTGCAAATCTTTGCTTTTTAGCTTTATTTTGTAATATAGAAGTTGGGGACAGAAGGAGTGGCTATTGCGCTCCTTCGATATGTATTAAAGTCGCTGTAGAGCGCGAAAAATCGCCTCTAAATGACTAAAGACTAATCGGTTGTCGTCACGACAACCGACCAATCTTTAACCTTAAATCTAATACCATGAATAACACAGTGCAAATAATAGTGACTAAAAGAAAAACATCTATTTTGGCAAATAGTTTGTCAATATGTTACAATTAACAATTCTTAACTTACAATTTATTTCATTTTTATTATCTTCGTTGTTGTCTTTGTAGGCGATGATGCCCACAGCAAAACAAATAAGAGATGAGAGTTAAAATTCTTGTGATTGACGATGAGGAGTCAATCTGCGAAATCTTAAAGTACAACCTTGAGAAGGAGGGCTACGAAGTCGATACAGCTCTCAGTGCTGACGAAGCACTGGGGTTGGATCTCCCTGCGTATTCGCTGATGATTGTCGATATCATGATGGAACGTCTCAGTGGATTCGATTTTGTAAAACGCCTGAAAAACTCTGTAGCGACTGAAAACATCCCCATTATCTTCTGTTCAGCGCTCAACAGTGAAGACGACACCGTTATGGGTCTGAATATCGGTGCCGATGACTATCTAACCAAACCCTTTGCAATCGGAGAAGTGATAGCTCGCGTTAGAGCCGTCCTGCGTCGCTCGCGTGCGTCTCAACAGTTGGCCTACAACATGTCGAAGAGCACCTACGAGCCTGATATCACTTTTCGAACTTTGCGCCTCGACCGCAACGAGAAGCTCTGCTACATCAGCGGCAAACTTGTCGACTTGACGCCAACCGAATTTGGCATCTTGCTGTTTTTCCTGACTCACCGCAACCGCATCTATTCGCGTGAAGAGATTATCAAACACGTATGGGGTGTTGAGGTCAGCAACCGCACTATCGACACCAACATAGCCCGCCTGCGCAAGAAGCTCGCTGAGTATGGCGACAATATTCGCACACGTTCAGGCTTTGGTTATGGGTTTAAAGAGGAAGCTTAATTATCATCAGCGTCTATTTATCCCTATCGTCGGGATACTATGGTTGATAATCATAGTGCCCGCTTATGTCCAATCGCAACGTGAAAGCCGCTTTAAAGCTGAGGCGCTAAGAGCCGAGATAAGACTTATCAACCAACGTGCCATCGGCCTGTATCAGGCCGGTGAAGACCCTACGTCGTTTATCAGATTTATCGATGAATATTACAAAAACTCAATATTCGACGACGTATCAGTCACCATCTATGATATCGAAACCGGCGACAAGATAGTGTCGGTAGGTTTTGACGCCCCGCCACCCGACGAGGTAAACATATTGCGTGGCACGGTGAAAGGTTCGCAACTGCTTGGCAATGTCGACCGCACGGCCGAAGAGCTTCAGCTCGACCCCGAGCAGACTTTCTACTATAAAGAAGATGTCAGCGACGACGGTCGCATCGTCGTGCAAACCATCCTCCCGCTCAACACAAGGGTGATGGAGGAGATTCACTCCGACAGTTGGTGGCTTGCTTTCGTCTTGATTGCCGGCACGATAATGACCATCATCATTTATTTCTTCACTCGCCACCTTACACGCAACGTGAAACTCTTGCGCGACTTTGCTTCAAAGGCCGCCAACGAGCGCGACTTTACCGGCTTGGATGAGTTCCCCAACGACGAGTTGGGCGAGATTTCACGCGAGATTGCCACAATCTACTATGCTCGAAAAGCGGCTCGCGACAGCCGTGAGCTTGAACACCGTGTAGCGCTGAAGGCTACCGAAGAGCGTAGCGCTTTGAAACGCCAACTTACCAACAATATCTCTCACGAGTTGAAAACGCCGATTGGCATCATTCGCGGATATGTCGACACTATGGTACAAAATCCCGACATGGACGACAATTCGCGCAACCACTTTTTGAGCAAGACGCAGCTGCAAGTGGAGCGCCTTTGCAATCTGCTCGACGACCTTTCGACTATGACTCGACTCGAGGAGGCCTCGTCGATGGTGCATCTCGACGATATCGATTTCAATGAACTGTTGTCGCATATAGCTCGCGATATCGACGAAAGCGGTATCGCCGGCGATATGGAGTTTGTCTATGACCTACCCGAAGATTGCCATATCAAGGGCAATGTCAACCTGATGACCTCGGCGTTGATGAATCTTATCAAGAATGCTATCAACTACTCTAAGGGCACGGAGATGGGCGTGTTTATGCTTACTAAAAACCAGCGCTTCTACACTTTTGTCTTCTACGATAATGGCGTCGGCGTGGCTCCCGAACACATTCCCCACCTGTTTGAGCGCTTTTATCGAGTAGATAAGGGACGCTCGCGTAAGGTAGGCGGTACGGGTTTGGGCCTGCCTATTGTGCGCACGGCCTTCAATACGATGGGTGGCTCTGTGACGGTAAGAAATCGTCAGGGAGGTGGCTTGGAATTTGTGTTCACCATACCTATTTGGTATCCCAAGAAAGAAACCCCCGATGTGCCTGAGCCGACAGCTCAAGACGAATCTTACGACTCGTTGGAAGATAAGGAATAAGCTTTTCAAACTACACACTATACTTATATATACATTATTATATTATTGCGTAGAATCGAAGGTCAATGGGCTTGGCAAAATCTGCGTGATAGTGTCTCACATAGTATGGAAATTTTGTGATTATGTGACACATTATTTCGTGGATCGCCGATGGTTAATTGTTGTTAAAAGTGCTTTGTAAAATAAAGTTTATAATGAAAAGCTTTTTGTTTTTTGGAATTTTCTATAAATTTACGCAGTTGATATTAACAACCCTCACTAGTTAACCTAAAATGTAATACCACTATAAAATTTATCTTATGAAAAAAATCTTTACTTCTATTTTGGCCATAACGGCTATTTCTCTGAGTGTTAGCGCAGAGACTTCTTTGCGCGACCAGTTGGTAGGTAAGTATGAAGGTACTACCCAAGGTTATGATTATGTTGTTTCCAGTGGTGGTTACTACAACAAAGCCTACAACAGCGACATCCCCGCTGTAGTCATCACAGCCGGCGAAGGTGACAACGATGTGATTATCGAAAACCTGTTTGAAGCTCAAGGCGACATGAAGCTTACAGCGCTTAAAGGTACGGTAGTCGCTTCCGATCAGTATGAAGGCTATCAAGGCTACATCGAAGTACCCGTTCAAACTATTGGCACTGGCACATTCTACGGTGAAGAACGTACGTTGACCTTCGGCAAAACCAATTGGAGCTATGGTAAAGACCTCGAAAACCCGTCTTACTTCTATATCTATGACGATGGCTCAATCGAGACCGACTACTACGCAAGCCTTTTCTACCCCTACGTCTACGGTGAAACTACCTCTACATATTGGGCTATCTTCCACTATTCAAAATTGACAAAAATCAACGCCAACAAAGAGCTTCGCGACCAATTGGTAGGTAAGTATGAGGGCACAACCCAAGGTTACGACTACGTAGCTACCAGTGGCGGTTACTACAACAAGTCATACAACAGCGACATCCCCGCTGTAGTCATCACAGCCGGTGAAGGCGACGAAGATGTTACAATCGAAAACCTCTTTGAATCTCAAAGCGACATGAAGCTTACAGCCCTCAAAGGTACGGTAGTTGCTACCGATCAATATGAAGGCTATCAAGGCTACATCGAAGTACCCGTTCAAACCGTTGGTACATGCACATTATACGGCGAAGAACGTACGTTGACCTTCGGCAAAACCAATTGGAGCTATGTTAAAGACCTCG
>CAZBBL010000007.1:0-10454 GCA_964490275.1 uncultured Barnesiella sp. | reverse complement strand
GAAGAACGTACGTTGACCTTCGGCAAAACCAATTGGAGCTATGTTAAAGACCTCGAAAACCCGTCTTACTTCTATATCTATGACGACGGCTCAATTGAGACCGACTACTACGCAAGCCTTTTCTACCCCTACGTCTACGGTGAAACTACCTCTACATATTGGGCTATCTTCCACTATTCAAAATTGACTAAAATCAATGAAGAGGGTGGAGTAGAAGCAGTCGAAGCCGACAATTCAGCTTACCCCGTCGAATACTACAACCTTAGCGGTGTAAAAGTAAACGCCAACAATGTATCAACAGGTTTGTATATCAAACGCCAGGGCAACAAAGTCGAAAAAGTAATAATTAAATAATTCACACACAGGAAAATGGTATATGGCCGCACAAAAACTCCACCATATACCATTTTCCTCTTTTTTTTTGATCCACTAAAAGCCATAAGATGAGAGAGCGAATTTTCCTACTAATTTGCAGTTTTCTTCTTGCTATCACCGCCAGCGCGCAAGGACGCGTCGTACAGGGTGTGGTGTTAGAAAAGAGTAATGGCGAACCAATCATTGGAGCTTCTGTTTTAGTGAAAGGAACGTCAATCGGTGACGCTACGGATATTGATGGTAAGTTCACCATCAAAAACGTGCCGTCGAGTGCCAAGACAATCATCGTAAGATATGTCGGTATGACAACTCAAGAGCTGGCAATCGAGCCGGGCGAGATGCGTATCGAGATGGAAGAACAGTCGGGCGTACTTGACGAAGTGATGGTTGTAGCCTATGGTACAGCCACCAAATCGGCCTTCACCGGTTCTGCTGCAGTATTAAAAAGCGATGAAATTGCCGAGTCGCAAGTGTCTAACGCGTTGAACGCCATTGATGGTCGTGTGGCCGGTGTGCAGCTGACCAACTCAACGGGCCAACCAGGCGAAAGCTCTCCGACAATTCGCATCCGCGGTATCTCATCAATCTCTGCCGGCAATGCACCTTTGATTATCGTCGACGGTGCGCCTTATAGCGGTGATGTCAGCAACATCGCCACAACCGATATCGCATCGATGACAATCTTGAAAGACGCCGCTTCAAACGCATTGTATGGCGCACGCGGTGCCAACGGTGTCATATTGATTACAACCAAAAAGGGTCAACGAGGCGGCGACGCTATCGTATCGCTCGATATGAAATGGGGCGTCAACTCTAAGGCAGTGCGCAACTACGACTATATCGACGACCCTGCACAATATTACGAAACTTACTATTCGTCGCTTTACAACAATCGTATTGCTGCCGGCAAAACTCCCTCAGAGGCTACTGCTTGGGCCAACAGCAATCTTATCAGCGGCGCCTACGGCTTGGGCTACAATGTCTACAATGTGCCTACCGGTCAATACCTCATCGGTAGCAATGGCCGCCTCAATCCAAATGCAACGTTGGGCAATATCGTCAGCTATGGAGGTCAAGACTATATGCTCCTTCCCGACAACTGGCTCGACTATGCCTACAAAACCAGTTTGCGTCAAGAATATAACCTTAGCGTAAGTTCGGGTACCGATCGTAGCAACTTCTACGCATCGTTTGGCTACCTCGACAACGACGGTATCACAACCAACTCGGGCTTCCGCCGTTTGACAGGCCGTTTGAGTGCCGACACCCAAGCAACCTCTTGGTTGAAGGTCGGAGCCAATATGTCTTACACCCACTTCGATATCAAATCTACAAGCAGCGACGGCGAGACTGCCATGTCGAGCAACGTCTTTGCTGTAGCCAACCAAATGGCGCCCATCTATCCGATGTATATTCGCGGTGTCGATGGCAAACCTCTGGTCAACTCAGATGGTATTACCTGCTATGACTATGGCGACGGCACCAACGCCGGCCTGACACGTCCGCAATATGCTATCTCTAACGCCGTCTCTGACGCTATCTTAAACACGAACAAAAACTATGGCAATAGCTTCAACGCTACAGGCTATGCCGACATCATACTGCCTTACGGCTTTAAATTCACTACCAACAACAACGTTTCGGTCGACGAACGTCGCTACAACTACACTACCAACCCCTATTTCGGTTCGGCTGTCAGCAGCGGTGGTTACAACTATGTTTACCACTACCGCACGATGGACTATATGTTCCAACAATTGTTGAACTGGAGTCAGTCTTACGGCGACCACAATGTGTCGGTATTGTTGGGCCACGAAAACTACTGCTATCGCTACACCACCCTCGGTGCCGGCAAGAGCGGCGTGCTCAATACCTCAAATATCGAACTCGATGGCGCAATCATCAATACCTACATCGGGTCAAACACCGTCGACTACAACAACGAAGGCTATTTGATGCGTGGCCAATATGACTATGCAAGCAAATACTTCGGTTCGTTCTCTATACGTCGCGACGGTTCTTCTCGCTTCCATCCCGACCATCGTTGGGGCACATTCTGGAGCCTCGGTGGTGCTTGGAACATGCACAAAGAATCGTGGTGGGATGTCGCTTGGCTCGACACCTTCAAGCTCAAAGCTTCTTACGGCGAGCAGGGTAACGACAATATCGGCAACTTCCGCTATGTCGACACTTACACGCTTACCAACTCGGGCGGCAATGTCGCTGTGATTCCTTACCAAAAAGGTAATGAAAATATTACTTGGGAAAAGAACGGCAACTTCAATGCCGGCATCGAATTTGATATACTCCGTGGCCGCCTCTCGGGTAGTATCGAAGCCTTCTATCGCCGCACATCAGATATGTTGACATCTGTTTCGCTCCCCGGCTCATATGGTTGGACAAGCTACTACGACAACATCGGTAACATGGAGAATAAAGGTGTTGAAATCGAACTCAACTCAAATGTCATCACCACAAAAGATTTGACATGGAGCCTCAATTTCAACCTTACATGGTATAAAAACCGTATCACCTCTATCTACGAAAACAACAAGCGTTTGACCCTCGACGGTCACGACGGTTACTCTTCGGGCTCATACTTCTATGGCGAAGGTTGCCCTCTCTACTCATTCTACCTCCCCTCCTATGCCGGCGTTGACCCCACTACCGGTCAAGCTCTCTACTACTACGATATCCTCGACGATGATGGCAACGTCACAGGTCGCGGCACTACTACCGACTATGGCAACAAAGCTACCTACTATCTCCAAGACAGCGCGCTGCCTTCGGTATATGGCGGTTTCGGAACATCTTTAAGCTATCGCGGATTTGACTTCTCAATCAACTTTGCTTACTCTATCGGTGGCAAGGTCTACGACAGCGACTATCAAGCTTCGATGGCTTCGCCGACAACATCTTCGCGCGGTTTCGCTCTCCACCGCGATATCCTCAACGCTTGGACTGCCGACAATCCCTCGTCGACAACTCCGCGCCTCTGCTTCGACGACCAATATTCGGCAGCTTCATCCGACCGTTTCTTGACCGACGCTTCTTATCTGTCGCTCCAAAATATCAACCTCGGATACACTCTGCCCAACCCGTTGACCAAACGATTGAAGCTCTCAAAGATTCGCGTCTATGTTTCGGCCGACAACGTATGGCTCTGGAGCAATCGCCAAGGTCTCGACCCGCGTCAATCGCTCACCGGCTCTACTACAGCTGCCGCTTATGCTCCTATCCGCACCGTCTCCGGTGGTCTCAATGTAACCTTCTAAGCTCCCTGCAACGATGAAAAGTCTAAAATATATAGCAATTGCGGCATTAGCAATGCCGTTGCTGACAAGCTGTCTCGATGATGCGCTTTCGACAAGCAACGTCACACGCGACCAAATCGACGAAAGTTCGCTCGGTGGCGATGCCCTCTTCTGGGCTATGCCTGCCACTCTCAACTATGTCGGCACTATCCCCGTCAGCAATCAAGCCTACGACTATGGTTATGGCTCGATGATGCATATCCGCGACCTCTTGACCGAAGATATGCCCAAAGTTAACACCGCCTATGAATGGTACACCGCTTGGATTACTAATACCGGTCTCGGCGACTACACATCCTCGGCTCAGCTTACTTGGTGGTATATGAACAAACTCGTGCTCGTGGCCAACAACTCTATCGCTTACTATAAGAATGGCGAAAACAACGGCCGCCTCGGTGCATCCTATGCTTACCGCGCCGCCGCTTACCTCGATTTGGCTCGTATGTATGAGTTCCTCCCCAACGATGGCACCAGCCCGATAAACTCTTATGGCAACAACGTCGAGGGCTTGACTGTGCCTATCGTGACAGATGAAACCACTCAAGCCGAAGCTTGCGACAACCCTCGTGCTACACGCCAAGAGATGTTCAACTTCATTCTTAGCGACCTCGACAAAGCTATCGAATTGATGGCCGGCTACTCGCGTGAGGCCAAAACTATTCCCGATGTTGCTGTCGCTTATGGCTTGAAAGCTCGCTTATATATGTGGGTTGAAGACTATGCCAAAGCCCGCGAATTTGCCGAATTGGCCATTGCCACAAGCGGTGCTACTCCTCTTACTGAAGAAGAGTGGCTCGATACATCGACAGGTTTCAACGACGTCAGCTCCGAGTCATGGATGTGGGGCGCAAAACAGTCGGCTGAAGATTCTTCGGTGACATCTTGCTACTACAACTGGACGTCGTGGATGTGCAACGAAACTACTTTCGGCTATTGCAGCTACGGCACAAACGTCATGATCAACGCTGCCACCTACGATCGTATATCCGATACCGACTTCCGCAAGCTCTCTTACATCGCTCCCGACGGCAGCGCTTTATCAGGCCAAGAACCGTTGGTTGATGAGTCGTTCCGCGCTAAATTCGACGACTATTATTCGCTCAAATTCCGCCCCGGACAAGGCAACTATTCCGACTACACTATCGGTGCCGTCACCTGCTATCCATTGATGCGTGTCGAAGAGATGTATCTGATACAAGCCGAGGCTGCCGCACATCTCAACGTCGCCGATGGCCGTCAGCTTATCGAAGACTTTATGAAAACCTATCGCGACCCCAACTATGTATGCTCTGCTACATCGACCGACGACGTCGTTGAGGAAATCGTTTTCCAAAAACGCGTTGAGCTCTGGGGTGAAGGACAATCGTTCTTTGATTTCAAACGTCTCAATATGTCAGTCACCCGCGCCTACGACGGCACCAACTTCTCAGGCAACGCTCTGATGAATACCAATGGCCGCCCGGCTTGGATGAACTTTGTTATCCTCAGCTGGGAAGGCGACAACAATGCCGCTGTCCAGAAATGGAACAACCCCTCGCCCGACAACTGCTACTCAATCGTTGAAATTTAATAGTTATGACAAACATATTCATAAAAGCCGTGCTGCCGGCTATCGCATTCTCCACGCTGCTTGTCGCCTGCTCCGACGACGACTATAAGCCGGCTGCAGTGCCCGACAATGCGCAGGTATATTTTGACTACACTCAAAATACAGCCTACTCTTTGGAGGAGAATCAAGAGTCAATCCAACTCAAAATATATCGTATCGACACCTCCTCTGACCTCTCTGTGCCTGTCACTTTCTCTCAGCCCGAAGGTCAGGAAAACATCTTCATACTCCCGGCTACTGCCGACTTTGTCGCCGGCGAGTCGGTTACCAACCTCAATATCGGCATCGACTTTGCCAAAGTCGTAGCTCGCCAAGCCTATTCGCTCAGCGTCGAAATCGACCCGGCACAAGCCACTCCTTATGGCGACAGCTCTTGCTCGCTCTCGGTTGACTACTACGAAAAGGGCGACCCCATGCGCGACGCTATCAGTGGTTTCTATTCAGGTGAGGCAAGTGGCGGACAATATTGGTCAAACCCGTTTGTCTACACAGCTTGGTCTCAAAACTATGGCGTCGGCGGTATCGACCCGGTTCGTGCCGTACAAGGCGACGCTCGCGACGAAATAGGCATCCGCAATCTCCTCCCCGACAACGACGCTTGTGAAGTTAACGACATTGTCGGCACTGTTTACACATTCGGCACCAAGGCCGAAGCCGAAGAATGGTATGGCTCTTCAACCGGCGCTACATGGTGGGGCAGCGATAGCGAAGGCACCTACGACTTGCTCGGCTATATCTTGTTGCCCGCTCAAGCTTGCGGTACGATTACCCTTAATTATTGGGGCGTCTACACCTACGATATGTATTTCGGCGCTGCATGGTCGAGCGGTAGCTGGGCCACCTCTCCAACCGACGACCTCTACGTCTACATCCTTGGCCGCCGTCACACCACCGAATCAATAACAGGTCAGCAAGCCGGTGACGACACTTACACCGTCAAACAACTCGACTTCTACGCCGGTGGATGGGCTATGTTGTTTGGATATGCCGAATATGGCGCATGGTATTATGGCGCTTACGGAGGCAACGTACTCGACAAAATGTAAACTATGAAACAGAAATATTTAATCTCATCATTAGCAGCAGCCGCTTGTATAGCGGCTGCTGCCAATTCAAAGCAGGTAGTCATCAGCTCTTATAAGGCGGCTCAACCTATCCCGATTGTGCTCCCCGCAATGTCTGATTCTACCGACGCTACAGGCACAAAATTTACAGTCAACAGTCTGCTCAAAAACCCGGCCAACCTCGACCTTAAAAACCGAGCCGGCGTCAGCTTACTGTCGGGCACCGATTCGCTGTCGACTGTACAAGTGCCTACCACAGGCGACCGCAGCCTTACCATCCTCGAAACACGCCTACGTGCTCAACATTTCGCTAAAGGACGTCTGGTTGTTACCACCCCAGAGGCTTATCAGATTTATGTCGACGGTCAGCCCTCCGACGGTCAGCTGACGCTACAACCCGAGCAAACTACCGTCGTGTCGTTTAAGGTGCTCAGTGCGCCCAACGATTCAGTCCACAACTTTAGCGCTGTTTTCAAACCCGACTCTATCTACGCCGATATTGACGTTGCGGTCGACCCCAATATGAAGCAGCGCTTCTCTCATCGCTCGACATATCAGGGCTTGCGTGTGAAATCGACCTACCTCTCGGCCGATGGCAAATACCTTATTACCAACTATGCCGAGACTTTCACCCCCGACAAAACCACCTACTATCGCGAGCTTTCTGAGGCTGCAACAGGCCGTGTCATCACGCGCAACATTCGCGATAATGCCAACTGGATGCCTCAAAACAGCCGATTGTATTACACCGTTCAGGGCGACACCGGCTACGATTTGATAGTTGTCGACGTGCCGTCAATGGCCGAAACCGTTGTGGCTCGCAACATCCCCGACAACTATTTCTATTGGGCCCCCGACGAGTCGTTTATTATCTACTATGCCCGTAGCGAAGCCACCAAGGTGCAAGGCCCCTTGCAGCGCTATCGCCTGCCCGACGACCGTATCCCCGGCAACCGCGACCGCAGCTACCTCATGCGCTACGACCTCGCTACCGGCGTTTCTACCCCATTGGCCTATGGCGGCGACACACCCTACTATCTCGACATCACGCCCGACTCGAAGCGTGTGCTCTACTCCGTGACTCATCAGACCCCGGCCAAGTTCCCATTCTATCATACCGATTTGGTCGAGCTCGATTTGGCCACTCTCGCTACCGACACGATTGTCAGCAATAATCCTTCGATAAAGTCGGCTATCTATTCGCCCGACGGCAAAAAACTTTTCATCACCGGTGGCCCCGAATCTTTTGGTAAGCTTGGTAAGAATTGCGATGCTTTCCCCATCGCCAACGACTACGATGTGCAAGGATATATCTTTGATATCGCTTCGCGCACACCCATTGCCGCTACCTACGATTTCGACCCGTCATTGGCCGGTCAAGCTGTTTGGAATCGCGCCGACAATCAAATCTATTTCCAGGCCGAGAGCGACTTCCGTAAGCTCATTTATCGTCTTAACCCGTCGACCCTTAAAATCACTCAGCTACCAACCGAAATCGACCGTATTACAGGCTATTCGATTGGCAACCGTGAAGCCTCTTGGCTCTCGTATAGCGGCGAAAGCACCGAGTATGCCGGACGTGCTTATATGCTCAATCTGCGCAAGTCGACCAATCGCCTTATCGCCGACCCGTTGGCTCCGATGCTCGAGGATATTGAAATGGGCACAACCGATTCTTGGAAGTTTACTGCCGAAGACGGTACCACGGTCGATGGTATATTCACACTGCCGCCCGACTTCGACCCCAACAAAAAATATCCCATGATTGTCTATTATTATGGCGGTACACTACCTACATATAAAGGCATGAGCCATCCCTACGTCCCCGAGCTCTTCGCTTCGCGCGGATATGTGGTTTATATGCCCAACCCCTCTGGTACCGTAGGCTACGGTCAAGACTATTCTGCCCGTCACGTCAACGCTTGGGGCGAATATACGGCCAACGAAATCATCCAAGGTGTAAAGCAGTTTATCGCTGAGCATCCCTATGTCGATGCCGCAAAGGTGGGTTGTATCGGTGCATCTTATGGCGGATTTATGACTCAATATCTGTTGGCGCACACCGATATATTTGCAGCCGGTGTCTCTCATGCAGGTATCTCAAATATCGCCAGCTATTGGGGCGAAGGCTATTGGGGCTACAGCTACAATACGGTAGCCGCAGCCGGCAAATATCCCTGGAGCGACCGCGATTTGTTTGCTCAAGGTTCGCTTGCCAACGCCGACAAAATTCATACCCCGCTGTTGCTGCTTCATGGCACGGTTGATACCAATGTCCCCATTGGCGAAAGTATCCAACTGTTCAACGCTCTGCGCATCCTCAATCGCCCTGTAGAGTTTGTCACCGTCGACGGTGAAAACCACTATATCGGCGACCTCAAAAAGCAGAGCCAATGGCATGCCACTATTATGGCTTGGTTTGCACGTTGGTTGCAAGACGACCCGCGTTGGTGGTCGGAGCTTTATCCAAATTGATAAAACCGATTCTATAAAATAGAGAGGCTGAGCCACCGTGGCTCAGCCTCTCTATTATTTATGCTTACGATTGAAATGGTTACGGCTTGATATATTCGCCGGCAACGTCAACAAGCTTGATGTTGAATCGCAGCGCGCTGTAGGGCAAGATGTAGCTGCCCGACGATTGCGAGCCATAGGCTTGCTGATAGGGGATTAATACTTCTACAGAGTCGCCGACATGCATGCGCTCCATAGCGATAATCCAGCCACCGATTGTGCTGCTTATTTGGCAGCGGTAGATACTGTCGGCGGGGACGGTGCGAGCGTAGGACGAGTCAAACGGTTGGTCGTTGTAGAGACGGCCGTAGTATTTGACATCGACAGTCGATGTCAACAGCGGACGCAGGTTGTCGCGGTTGGCAGTAGTGTCGTTAAACCAGCGCATCAATACGTATGCGTTAGAGTTCCATGTCGGAGTCACTTTGGTGTAGAGCGGTTGTCCCTTGCTGTCGGTGAGGGCAGCTTGCTCTTCGAGCCACGAGATGTTGGCTTCGCGCCATTCGGCGTAGTCGTCCCACGTGTCTGAGTCGTCTGATGAGCAGGCCGTCAGCATGGCCATAGCCGGTAACAGTAGCAGGGCTTTGAGTGTTTTTTTCATTTGATTGGATTGTTGGGTTTAGAAGTCAACCTCAGGCGTTGAGCTGCCGTCGAAGCTTACTGTTGGAGCTGATTGAGCTGCTGCGTCGGCCTGAAACTCTTTGCGAGCGTCAAAGCCAAAGATGCCTGAGAAAATATTGTTGGGGAAGCGACGACGCTTCACATTGTAGTCTTTGACAGCTTGGTTGTAGCGAGTGCGCTCTGTTGCGATGCGGTTTTCGGTGCCCTCGAGCTGAGTTTGTAGGTTGAGGAAGTTTTCGTTGGCTTTCAGGTCGGGGTAGGCCTCATGCACGGCATTGACATAGACGCTCAGCTGTTTGTTGAGGTTGTCTTGCGCCTGCTGATATTGTTCTACGTCGGCGGGTTGGTCGGTGCTGTTGGCCTCTTTAGCTTGGTCGTAAGCCTTCTTGAGACCTACGCGAGCATCAGTGACGCTTTGCAGCGTTGACGATTCGTGAGCAGCATAGCCTTTGACGGTGTTTACCAAGTTGGGAATCAGGTCGAGACGACGTTGATATTGTGTCTGCACGTTGGCCCATTGGTTGTTTACCTCTTCGTCGAGGTTTACAAGGCTGTTGTAGGTAGAGCAACCGCCACCCAGCAACAGTAAGACTACGAGTCCTACTGCGCCGAGAACGATATATTTCTTGATTTTTTTGTCCATTATTAGTTTGTATTAAGAGAGTTTGCGGAGGAGGGAGTTGATTGATACGCTGTCGTGAATCAAGCGATGGAGGTCGGCGATGTTTACACGCTCTTGCTCCATTGAGTCGCGGTGACGCAGAGTGACGGTGTTGTCTTCCAATGTCTGGTGATCGACAGTGATACAGAATGGTGTACCGATAGCGTCTTGGCGACGGTAGCGTTTGCCGATAGAGTCTTTTTCGTCGTAGTGGGTCGAGAAGTCAAACTTCAAATCGTTGACGATTTCGCGAGCCTTGTCGGGCAGTCCGTCTTTGCGAACCAAAGGCATCACTG
>CAZBBL010000006.1:17005-32931 GCA_964490275.1 uncultured Barnesiella sp. | reverse complement strand
AAAAGAGGTTCGCCCTTACCGGATCAGGAAAAATCAAAAGAAAACATGCTTTCAAGAGCCACATCTTGACCAAAAAGACCAAAAAGCAGAAAAGAAACCTCACCCACTTCTCAACTGTCGCTAAACCCGACGTTCACAGCGTAAAATCTCTGCTCGGCTTGAAATAAGCTATCGCTTAGTAATATCGCAACCCTTAAGGTTTCAGTTTTTTAATTCGTGATTTTATCATTTTTATTAACCGAATGATTAGCCCTAAAGAGCAATAAGCCGCTAACATTCAAAATTTCAAAACAATGCCAAGATCAGTAAACCACGTAGCTTCAAGAGCTCGCAGAAAAAAAATCTTAAAATTAACAAGAGGTTATTACGGATGCCGTCGTAACGTGTGGACCGTTGCCAAAAACACTTGGGAAAAAGGTTTGACCTACGCTTATCGCGATCGCAAAAACAAAAAACGTAATTTCCGCGCTCTTTGGATTCAGCGTATCAATGCTGCGGCAAGAATGGAAGATCTCTCTTACTCTAAACTTATGGGCTTGATTCACAAATCAGGCATCGAGATCAACCGCAAAGTCCTCGCCGACCTCGCTCTCAACAACCCTGCTGCATTCAAAGCTGTTGTTGACAAAGTCAAAAACGCTTAATCTATCTTAGATTATCAATCCAATATGTTGGGATTTCCCCTGCTAAGGGCGAAATCCCAACTATTTTTTTGACGATTTCTATCAACGCATTGATTGGAAATGATTAATTTTGCAAAATAATAAATCTTGGGCCGTATTACTTGGCCTATTATCATAATCGCAATTTAAAAGCTATGGCTGAAATCAATGAAACCGAAAATTCAGAAAATAAAGGACTGAATTTCGTAGAACAGATAGTATTTGACGACCTTAAAGCAGGTAAAAACGGTGGACGACTTAATACCCGATTCCCTCCGGAGCCCAACGGTTATCTTCATATTGGCCATGCCAAGGCAATCTGCATGGATTTCGGAGTGGCTGAAAAGTTTGGAGGCACCTGCAATCTTCGCTTTGATGACACTAATCCCGTTAAAGAAGACGTTGAATATGTCGATTCCATAAAAGAAGATATCAAATGGCTTGGTTTTGATTGGGCCGACCGTGAATATTATGCATCTGACTATTTCCCTCAGTTGTTTGACCTTGCCGTCAGACTTATCAAAGAGGGTAAAGCCTATGTCGATGACCAAACCTCAGAGCAGATAGCTCAACAAAAGGGCACGCCTACCATTCCCGGTACGGAAAGTCCGTATCGCAATCGCACACCTGAAGAAAATCTCGACTTGTTCATGCGTATGAATGCGGGAGAATTTGAGGAGGGCTCACGCGTGTTGCGCGCCAAAATAGACATGGCTTCGTCGAATATGCACTTCCGCGATCCGATAATGTATCGTATCATCAAACATCCTCACCATCGCACAGGCGATAAATGGAAAGTCTATCCAATGTATGACTTTGCTCATGGCCAAAGCGACTATTTTGAAGGCGTCACTCACTCGATTTGCACACTTGAGTTTGTGCCTCACCGTCCGCTCTACGACTACTTCGTTGACGAGTTGGCTGATGAAACTTATCGTCCGCGCCAGATTGAGTTTAACCGACTCAACCTTACATATACTGTCATGAGTAAGCGCAAACTGCTTCAACTCGTAAAAGAAGGTCTTGTGGCCGGCTGGGACGATCCTCGTATGCCGACCATCTCAGGTATGCGTCGTAGAGGTTTTACGCCCACATCAATCCGCAACTTCATCGATAAAATCGGTTACACAAAATATGAAGCGCTCAACAGTGTATCGCTGTTGGAACACGCTGTACGTGAAGATCTAAACAAGATTGCCACTCGCGTAATGGCTGTCATCAATCCATTGAAGCTTGTCATCACCAACTACAAAGAGGGTGAAGTAGAAATGGTTGAAATGGACAATAACCCTGAAATCGAAAACGGTGGTACTCACCAGATGCCTTTCTCTCGCGAGATTTATATCGAGCGCGATGACTTTATGGAAAATCCCCCCAAGAAATTCTTCCGTTTAGCTCCGGGTTCGGAGGTTCGTCTTAAAGGCGCCTACATTATAAAATGTGAGGGTGTAGTGAAAGATGAAGAGGGCAATATCGTAGAGGTACACTGCACATACGACCCCGAGACTCGTTCAGGTATGCCCGGCAGCGCTCGCAAGGTGAAAGGTACACTTCATTGGGTTTCGGCAGCTCACGCTGTCGATGCTACCGCACGTATGTACGATCGTTTGTTCAATGTCGAAAATCCGGCAGCCGAGCCCGATCGCGATTTCCGTGAGATGCTCAATCCCGATTCGCTCAAAGTAGTAGAAGGCATTAAGGTAGAACCTTATGTCGCAGCCAACGCTGTAGCAGGTACTAAATTCCAGTTCCAACGCATCGGTTACTTTACTCCCGACTACGACACCAAACCCGGACAACTCATCTTTAACCGTACTATCGCCCTGAAAGATAGTTGGGAAAAAGAGCAGAAAAAATAAATACACCGGCGCGATATTTCGCGTAACAAATTTGCCGATCACAATGGATGACGACAACAAAATGGAGAATCTCTATAATCGCTTTAAACAAGAGCTTACAGAGACCTCCAAATCAACTTATTACGACGAACAAGACATCGTGGACATCTTCGACTATGCAGGAGATGTCCACGACGACTATATACGTTTTGAGGCCTTATTGCTCGGCTACCGTCTTTTCCCTGATAGCCAAGACTTGCTCAAACGTCATGCCATTTACCTCGCCGACAATAGCGAGGAAGGGTTCGCCTCATTTATGGCTACAGTGCAGCCCCTCCATGTCGATGTGATGTGGGCAATATTGAAGTGTCGGTCGTTGATGCCACGCGGTAACGTAGCTATCCAGTCGCTCGAAACAATTCTTGATACATTTACTTTAGAAGAAGATGAAGAGACTATACAATTTGTAAGCCTTGTAAAGCTTCTTGGTCAAGAACAATGGATTATAGACAATCTCGAGCGAGTGCGTAGTCGTTGTACTTACGCGCCGACACTACTTTTTGAAGTGGCGCGTATTGCAGAATCTGTACAGCTTTACCCTTCTGCGATAAAAATCCTCGAGGAGCTGACGATGCTTGACCCATTCAATGCCGACTATTGGGGATTGCTTGCCGAGCTGCAATCGTCGTCGGAGAAACTCGATGATGCGCTGACGTCGCTCGACTATGCAAAAGCGTTGCTGCCCGACGATTATGAATTGCTTTCTCTCGAAGGCTACATTAAGCTTAAACAGATGAAGCCCGAGGAGGCAGCGCCAATTTTAGAGAAAACCTTGTCGTTGAATCCAGATTGCTATGAGGCTAAGCGCAATCTTGTTGAAGCTTATAAGCAGTTAAACCAAATAAGCAAAGCTGCGCCTCTTTTGGGAGAGCTTTATGGTAGTGACCCATCAGACGTTTCGCTGTTGATGGATGTCCTCTATATGCTGCCGGATGCAATTGATCAAGTGCTGCCCAAATTTTACGAAGCCACCGGCGACTATGACGAGGGGACAACGCTACAACGAATAGGGGAGCTATGTATCAATGGACAAACTCTGACGGCTCTTAAATATATACAGTGGTACAAGCAGCATTATCAATTATCGCAAACCGGTAAGTTTGCATTGCTCGAGCTGTTATATATCAATGGGAGATACGACGACGCCTATGAGATAATAATGGACGATTGTCGCAAGTTGACTCTCGAGCCGACTGAATTACCAATCGTGGCTATCATTACGTCTACGCTGTTGAGAGCTCGCGACTTTGAAAGCGCAAAATCGTTTTGTGATGTATGGATCGAACGCCTCGAAGCAATCCACGTCGACCAAGCCGGCTATCGATTGGTTACTCGCGGACTAATAGACACACTTCAAGATATGCGTCGTTTTATTGCGGAGAATCCCGATCCAACCGACGAACAAATTGACAAAGTGACAGTCTAAACTAAATAGGCTATCGTATAAACGGATTGTAACGTAGCTCATTGGCTATGGTCGTTGATGGACCATGACCGGGCATAACCACTGTTTCTTCAGGGAGCGTCAACAATTTTTGCTGAATGCTCTCCACCAATTGCCTATGGTCTCCTCCGGGCAGGTCAGTACGGCCGATGCTGAGTTTAAACAGAGCATCGCCAACAATAACGAATCCTTCGGAAGGAAAATAGAAAGCCAAACTACCCGGCGAATGTCCGGGTACAGCTATTACATTAATCTCACATCCTGCAAGCGACAACCTATCGCCATCTTTGAGCGGGTTGTCAATCTCTATTTTGTTCGGTAAATCGACCGATAGATGAAACATTCTTGCTTGCTCGGCAACTCGACTTGCCAACGGCTTATCGTCGAGGCTTGCTGATAATTCTACGCCATATTTGTTCTTTACATATAGATCAGAGGCGACATGGTCGACATGCAGGTGCGTATTAAGTAAATACCTAATTTTTAATTTATTATCTGCTATTAATTTGTCGAAAGCTTCAACTTCTCGTTGTTGCATCATGCCGGGGTCAATGACAATTGCATCGCGTGAGACTTCGTCGTAAATTACGAATGTATGTTCTCCAAACGGGTTAAACTCAAATATTTGAACTTCCATAGGTTAGTCAATCAAAAGGGCACGTAAACTATACTCTTCGAAGCAAAAAACGGCTCGTTGAAATAAACCGAAACAGGTTCGTCAAACACAGCACGGTTGATATGTTTGAGCTCTTCCTCGAGGTCTCCACCTTTGAGGCAAACCAAGCCATTGCCGTAGAGGTTAGACGAGCGCTTGGTCAAGATGTTATTTTTTGAAAGGCGAACCAACTCATCGAGTTGCATCACTGCACGGCTGACGACATAATTAAATCGTTCGTGGCACTCGCCGATATCGCCATGTTGAAACGTCACATTATCCAAGCCGATTTCTTGAGCAATGCTGCGAGCCACATTGATTTTCTTGCCAATTCGGTCGATTAAATGGAATTTTGCTTGTGGGAACATTACGGCTAAAGGTATGCCTGGAAATCCTCCGCCGGTGCCAAAATCGAGCATTGTCGTTCCGGGCACAACATCTTGCAGAAACTTTGCGATAGCGAGCGAATGAAGTATATGATTGGGATAAAGGTTGTCGATATCCTTTCGCGAAATGACATTGATTTTTGCATTCCACTCGGGATAAAGCACCCCCATAGCGCTAAATTGCTCCTTTTGACGTTCCGTCAAATTAGGGAAATATTTCTCTATAAGTTTGATAGACATGTTTATCTCTGATTAGTTTTGCAAAATTATTCAAAAAGTTGACAAAACGCATTGTATTTCCGAAGATTTGTTTGTAATTTGCATAATAAAACAGATTCGTAGGCTATTGCAGCCTGAATAATGAGCACTACTATGGTAAAAATAGGCAATTATAATACACTGACGATCTCGCGTATCGTTGATTTTGGCGTCTATCTCGATGCCGGCAACTCTGTCGAAATACTTCTGCCGGCCAAATATCTCACGGCGCCACCTGTCGTTGGCGACTCTCTCGACGTATTCGTCTACAACGACTCGGAAGATCGCCTGATTGCGACCACTGAAAAGCCATATGCCACAGTCGGACAATTTGCATTCCTGGAAGTTAAAGCCGTGACCAAATTTGGTGCATTCCTTGATTGGGGATTGGCAAAAGATTTGCTCGTGCCGTTTAGAGAGCAAAAAAATACGATGAAAGAGGGCGGTATCTATATGGTATATATCTATCTCGACGATACGACAAAGCGCATAGCAGCCTCGGCTAAGGTTGAGAAATTTATAGGCAACACATTCCCGCGTTATCGTCATGGCGATAAAGTGAAAATACTTGTGTATCAACACACTGAAATAGGCTACAAAGCAGTAGTAGACAATCTGTTCTACGGTATGCTCTATGACAACGAACTATACCGGCCTGTAGAAATAGGCGTTGAGATTGAAGGCTATGTGAAGCACGTTCGCGACGATGGTAAAATCGACCTTACTTTAACAGGAGAGCAGGCGAGTCGTATTGATGCTCTTGCTTCAACTATTATGGATACGTTGGCTCAATCATCCGGCCGATTGTCAATCAGCGATTCCTCTACGCCCGAAGAAATCAAACAGATGTTTAGTTGTAGCAAAAAAGACTTCAAAAAAGCTATAGGCACTCTTTACAAGAAAAAGCTAATTATCATCGCTGACGACAATATAAGTTTAGCGTGAAATACTTTAACAACCGATAAGATATAAGCCGAGCGGCCAAATATTGATAAAGTAAGGGCCTCTCGGCTACTTTTTTGTGTAAACATACCTTAAAATCGAAGAAAAATTCGCATATTTGCACATTGATAATAAAACCAAAATATTTCACTCATCAGATGCAGTTTACCGCACTACAAATTGCTTCACTTGTTAATGGAAAAGTAGATGGCGACGAAAATGTTGTCGTATCTACTATCGCCAAAATCGAAGAAGGCAAGCCCGGAGCTATATCATTTCTCGCAAATCCAAAGTACACTCATTACATTTATACCACACAGTCGTCTATCGTATTGGTCAAAGACGATTTTGTGGCCGAGCGACCAGTCTCTACTACACTCATTCGCGTGGCCGATCCATATGCAACAATTGCATCACTTTTGCAAATGGTTGCCAAAATGACCGAGCCTCAATATGTAGGCATCGAGCAACCCTCGTATATCAGTCCGGGAGTTGAGATTTCAGGCGACTGCTATGTCGGCGCTTTCGCCTACATTGGTAAAAACGCCAGCATCGGAAAAAACGTTAAGCTCTACCCACAATGTTACATCGGGGAGAATGTCATCATCGGCGATAACACGATTATTAAGCCGGGTGTAAAAGTATATCACGGATGTAAAATCGGCAAAAACTGTATCGTACACGCCGGAGCTGTCATCGGTGGAGACGGATTTGGTTTCGCGCCAACCGGCAGCGGTTATGACAAGATACCTCAAATCGGCAATGTCGTACTTGAGGACAATGTCGAGATTGGATCAAATACTACAATCGATCGCGCAACAATGGGTAGCACGATAATTCGTCGCGGAGTGAAACTCGACAATCTCATTCAGGTTGCCCACAACGTTGAAATAGGCGAGAACACAGTGATGGCTGCACAAGTAGGCGTCGCCGGTTCAACCAAAATTGGCAAGAACAATATGATTGGTGGCCAAGTAGGTTTTGCCGGTCATATTACAGTTGGCGACAACAATGCTATCGGTGCACAATCAGGTATTCCCAACTCGGTTGGCGATGGCAGTCGTCTTATGGGCTATCCGGCAGTGCCTGCCAATGAATTTGCGCGCCAAACCGTTTACATCAAAAACCTCGGAAAGCTCTCAGCTCGCGTAGATAAATTAGAGAAGAATAAATAAGATCTGAACTTGCGACGAGAAATCGTTAAAAGTTCATCCATCAAAAATATACCAAACTAAACATGAAGCAGCAAACTCTTAAAAGCGAATTTTCCGTAAAAGGAAAAGGTCTGCACACCGGCTTGGACATCGAAGCTATTTTCATGCCCGCGCCTGAAAACCATGGTTATAAATTTCAGCGCATCGACCTCGAAGGTCAGCCTATCGTTGATGCACTGGCTGAATTTGTTACACAAACCAACCGCGGTACCGTATTGGCTCGTGGCGAAGTAAAAGTAAGCACTGTTGAACACGCTTTGGCCGCGTTGTATGCTGCCGGTATCGACAACTGCCTTATCAAGGTGAACGCTCCCGAGCTTCCGATTCTCGACGGCAGTGCCAAAGAATACTGCGAAAAAATTGAGCAAGTAGGATTGGCTGAACAAAATGCCGAAAAAGACTACTATATCGTAAAACAAAAAATCGAAGTTCGCGACGATACCACCGGTGCTTCAATTGTAGCGCTCCCCGACGATGAGCTCAGCCTTGATGTGATGGTCGAATTTGAATCGCCCATTCTCGCCAACCAATTTGCATCAATCGACGACCTTGCCGACTTCCCCAAAGAAATCAGCGCAAGCCGTACATTTGTTTTCGTTCGCGAAATTGAGCCATTGGTTCAAGCCAACCTTATCAAAGGTGGCGACCTTGACAACGCCATCGTCATCTACGATCGCGCTATGCCACAAGACCAACTCGACCATATCGCCGATATCATGAACTCTCCTCACAAAGAAGTTCACGAATTTGGTTATATCAACAACCGTCCCTTGGTTTGGGAAAATGAGCCTGCACGCCATAAATTGCTCGACGTGCTTGGCGACCTCGCTTTAATTGGTCGTCCGCTCAAAGGTCACATCATTGCAACTCGTCCCGGCCACTCACTTAACACTACATTCTCAAAGAAAATACGTAGCGAGATTAAGCGTCAAGACCTCCAAGCTCCGCTCTATAATCCCTCAGCCGAACCGATTATGGACAACGTTCGCATTCGTCAACTGCTGCCTCACCGCTATCCCTTCTTGTTGGTTGATAAAATCATCGAAAAGGGCGAAAACTATATTGTCGGCGTTAAAAACGTCACTACTAACGAGCCATTCTTCCAAGGCCACTTCCCCGAAGAGCCGGTCATGCCGGGTGTACTCCACATCGAAGCAATGGCCCAAACAGGCGGATTGTTAGTATTAGGGTCGGTCGAAGAGCCCGAACGCTACTCTACCTACTTTATGAAAATCGACAATGTGAAATTCCGTCAGAAAGTAGTTCCCGGCGACACATTGATTTTCCATGTGTCGTTTATGACGCCGCTACGTCGCGGTTGCGCTATGATGAAAGGCTATGCCTTTGTAGGGGAGAAGGTAGTGACTGAATGCGAATTTATGGCACAAATAGTCAAAAACAAATAAGGCAAACAATCTCTCACCATTATCTATTATTAATTAGACTAAACTCACAATAAATGAAACAACCTTTAGCATACATCCATCCGGCAGCTAAAATCCATCCCAGCGTTGTTATCGATCCCTTCGTTACTATCGAGCAAAACGTTGAGATTGGTGAAGGTACTCGTATCGGCAGCAATGTCACTATTATGGAAGGTGCGCGCATTGGTAAAAACTGCACAATCTTTCCCGGCGCTGTCATTTCAGGCATTCCCCAAGATTTGAAATTCCGCGGAGAAGAAACTACTGCTATCATTGGCGACAACACTACAATTCGTGAATGTGTAACTGTCAACCGTGGTACAGCAGCGAAAGGCAAGACCGTAGTCGGCAGCAATTGCTTGATTATGGCTTACACTCATATTGCCCACGACTGCGTTATTGGCGACAACGTTATCATCTCCAATGCTACCCAAGTAGCAGGTGAAGTAGTTGTCGACAACTTTGCCGTAATCGGTGGTGGCTCGCTCATTCACCAATTCTGCCACCTCGGTTCGCACGTAATGATTCAAGGTGGAGCACTTATAAACAAAGATATCCCTCCGTTTGTGAAAGCTGCTCGCGAGCCTATCGCATATACCGGTATTAACTCTATCGGTTTGCGTCGTCGTGGATTCACCAATGATCAGATACGCGACATACAAGAGGTATATCGCTATCTATATCTTTCTCGACTTAATGTGTCTGATGCAGTAGAGCGCATTGAAGCCGAGCTTCCTGCGACAAAGGAACGCGACGAGATTATCCTCTTTATTAAGAATGCAAAAC
Source organism: uncultured Barnesiella sp. (assembly GCA_964490275.1). Taxonomy (GTDB): domain Bacteria; phylum Bacteroidota; class Bacteroidia; order Bacteroidales; family Muribaculaceae; genus JAGBWK01. The sequence continues at coordinate 23,262 of CAZBBL010000006.1, read as the reverse complement.
GTGGTATCATCCGCGGCTATGTATAATTAATTGCGAAACTTATAAAGCTACAAAGACGACCTCAAAAGGGCCGTCTTTGTTTTAATAATGAGGATTAGATACGAATAAAGGCTATGCCTATTGGGCATAGCCTTTATTCGTATCTAATGTTGAGATTGCCTTTACTAATTAGAAGGGGAGATCGTCGCTGGCATTGCTTGTGGGAGCAACAGGGTTGTTGTAACTTGGTGTAGGAGGCTCTTGAGCACCGGGGAAGTCGGTCGGTTGCTGTGCAGGGGCGGCAGTAGTGGCAGTAGCCGGTTCTGCTTTCCAACCACGTATACTTGTGTACCAACGACCATTGTATTCGCGGCTTTCGATATCGAAGCTCAATTTGATGACATCACCTACGTTCAAAGGGAACTGGTCAGCACGTTCGCCGAAGAAATCGAAGTGAACATTTTTGGGATAGGTCTCTTGAGTTTCGAGGACGTATTCGCGTTTTTTCCACTGGTTACCGGCTTTTGATGTACCGGAAACTTCAGGGAGTGCATGAATGATTTTACCAATAATTTCCATTACAAATAATCTATTTAATTTTTTACAAATATAACCAAACAATCGTTGTTGGCAAAATTTTATTTCAGAAAGTTATCAAATCAAATTATCTTTGCAAAATAATATTCAAGCAATAATAAATGGCAAAGAAAAACGATTGGTGGACATCGCCCACCGAAAGCGCTGACGGACATCTTATCATGGTCACAGGCCGTCGTGACATTGACCAATTTCGCAATAATCCTCGCTTCTCGATTAGAGTGGAAATCACTTGGCCATATCAAAGCGACGCCGGAGGTATGCCTTCACAAGCCGACTCTGAACTGATGGAACAAGCCCATGATGCCATGCAAGCGGTATTCGAAAAAGACCCTGTAGCGGTGCTGACCGGCATCTATACCGGTGACTCTCAGCGCAACTGGGTGTTTTACACTCTTAGCACACATATCTTCCAAAAGAAAATCAACGAAGCATTGGCTCAACTACCTACTTTGCCATTGCAAATTTCAGCTGAGAATGACCCTGATTGGGAAGAATATGCCGAGATGAAAGAAATCTCTGAAATAGCGCCATCAGACGAAGACTGAGTCTATGACAGATATGTTATCACTGCTTCGGCGGCTCGTTCACCATCAATAGCTGCTGAGACAATGCCTCCGGCATAGCCTGCGCCCTCGCCGGCAGGGAATAAACCTATTGTCGATACGCTTTGTAGAGTTTCTGAATCGCGGATAATGCGTACAGGCGAACTCGTACGAGTCTCACAGCCTATGACCAAAGCTTCATTAGTCAGAAAACCACGAGCTTTACGCCCAAAATCGAGGAATCCCTTTTTCAAACGGCGTGATACGAAATCAGGAAGCAATTGGTCGACGCGTGCGCTATGTACGCCCGGCGCATAAGATGACTCGGGTAAATCTTTCGAGCGTTTGCCGTTGACGAAGTCGTGCATTCTCTGTGCCGGAGCATTTTGAGTCGATTTGCTCGATTCAAAAAATCGTTGCTCGATATCCTCTTGGAAATGCATTACTCTAAGGTCGCCATAGTCGGCATAATCTGTGAGGTCATCGGGAAGTATCTCAACAACCATGCCAGAATTGGCCCAACGTGTGCCACGATTTGAAGGTGACATGCCGTTGACAGCTTGCTGATTCGGCCCACTGGCCGAAGGAATGACGAACCCGCCCGGGCACATACAAAATGAATATACACCACGGTCGTCGACACGAGTCAACATAGAATACTCAGCCGGTGGCAAAAACTTGCCACGACCTCCGGGCTTATGATATTGAATAGCATCAACGAGCTGTTGAGGATGCTCCAGTCTTACGCCAACAGCAATGCCCTTTGGCTCAATAGCGACTTGGCGGTCAACTAATAGGTGATAAAAATCGCGCGCCGAATGGCCTGTGGCTAAAATCACGGGGCCGTCGTAAAAGTTGCCATCTATAGTAGTTACTCCGACAACCTTGCCACCTTCAATACGCAAATCGACTACGCGCGAATCGAAATGCACTTCGCCGCCGGCATTAATAATGGTTTGGCGAATGTTTTTTATAACCACCGGAAGTTTATCGGTGCCGACATGAGGGTGAGCATCGATTAATATATCTGTTTGAGCGCCATGTTGACAAAGCACATTTAAGATTTTATCAACGTTGCCACGTTTCTTGCTACGTGTGTAAAGTTTGCCGTCAGAGAATGCCCCGGCTCCACCTTCTCCAAAACAGTAATTTGAATCGGGGTCAACAACATCTTGACGAGCAATAGCAGCCATATCAACGCGGCGGCGGTCTACATCCTTGCCACGTTCAAGAAGGATTGGTCGCAATCCGGCCTCTATAAGTCGTAATGATGCAAACAATCCTGCCGGTCCGGCACCAACAACAATTACCTGACGAGCATCCTTTACATTTGGGTAGACGACAGGTTCGAAATATGGATTGGCCGGAGCAGCCTCATCAATATAAACTTTCATGGTCAAATTGACCATAATATTGCGTTGTCGAGCATCGATGGAGCGTTTGGTGACAATGAGGTCAACGATGCGATTCACGTCAATCGACAGGCGAGTCGACACGACAGTGCGGAGTAGGAGCGGGGTTGCAGCGGTCTTTGGTTCGACACGCATTGAAAGTTGTTCAATCATCAGTTAGACGTTAATTCTTAGAGGTTTGTGCCAGACGATGGTCGTGGCGCTTAATCATTATGGTGGCGATAGTTATAGCAAGGATGAAAGCGAGTAAATCTGCGGCAGCAATGCTGGCCCATACGCCATCCTCGGCATAATATCGCGGTAGAATTGTCAAAAATGGAATCAAGAAAATAAGTTGTCGTGTCAACGAAAGCAATATTGACACGTGGGGCTTGCCAATAGATTGGAAAAAGTTTTGTATGACAATTTGACAACCAACCAAGGGATAGAAGAGAAAGAATATACGGAACCCGTCGCGTGCAATAGTAATGAGTTGTTGATCGACAGTGAAGAGCGAACTTACAACATCAGGCAGTAGCTCGGTAATAAGCCAACCACATGTAGTAATCATTACGCCGATACGGATACCTATGCTAAGGGTGCGCTTGACACGTTGCCATTGATTTGCGCCGTAGTTATATCCGAGTATTGGTTGCATACCTTGTGTCACGCCAAAGACAATCATTACGAAAAACATTGTCGTGCGATTTATAATGCCATAAGCGCCTACAGCCAAGTTGCCATCAACGTTTGAATAGTCGAGCAGCGCGCGGTTGATAAAAATCACAACGATACAAGCACACACATTCATCAAAAAAGGCGACATGCCGATTGCATACATACGCTTGAGCAACTCAGGTGAAATCCAACGGTTGCTTATCTTGAGATGTACGTAGCTCTTTGACGAAAGGAAGTGGGCGAGAACCCATATGCACGCGGCTGTTTGGCCCAATATCGTTGCCAATGCTGCGCCCTTGATTCCCCAATCAAACACAAAAATAAATAGTGGAGCCAATGCGATATTCACAGCCACCGATACCAAAGCAGATATCATAGCCTTACGAGGATAGCCGGTTGCTCTCATTATGTTGTTTAGTCCGATGAAAACATACGATATAGGCGTTCCATAAAGAATTACCTTCATGAAATCGTGAGCATATGGGAGTGTCTCAGGCGTTGCGCCGAAGAATATCAATATATCGTCGAGGAAAATCAGTGTTAATCCGCCAAAAACGATTGCATGGACCAAGCAGGCAAACATCACATTGTTGACAACATCAGTGGCACGACTAAGATTGCGTTGGCCGAGGAAAATCGAACTGATTGTAGCACCACCGACAGCAATAAGCGTACAAAAAGCGATTACCAAGTTCATCAATGGGAAGGTAATAGCCAAACCTGAAATTGCCATAGGTCCGACGCCACGTCCGATAAAAATGCTGTCGATAATATTATAGAGCGAGGTTACAACACTCGCTATAATTGCAGGAACGGAATATTGCAATAATAGTTTCCCAATCGGCTGTGTACCGAGGATTGTAGGATCGTTATTAGGTCTTGTTTGAGACATATCTATGAAATATAATGCAAAATTAACGCTTCATGTTCAACCAAACGCCAATTTATCTGTAATTTTGCAGAAATTTTAAATAATGAAACCAATAGGAGCACTTTTTGACCTCGACGGTGTGCTAATTGATAGCGAAGGATTATATACAGAGTTCTGGGCTGAAATAGGCCATATGTATAAATTGCCGTCACCAACTTTTGCGCACGATATTAAGGGATGTACACTCAAAGATATCCTCAATCGTTATTTCCCCGACCCACTGATACAAACTGAATTGGTGGAGCGAATCCATGAGTATGAAGACAATATGCGATATGAGCTTTTCCCTCACGTCGAGAGCTTTTTGTCTGAGCTGAAAAATAATGGAGTCAAGATGGCGATTGTCACATCAAGCGACGATACAAAAATGAGTTATCTTTTCGAACAGCACCCCGGGCTTAAGGATAAATTTGACGCTATCGTCACCGGTTCGATGGTTAGTAAATCCAAACCTGACCCTGAAGGATATCTCACTGCAACTCGTCTGATAGGATGCGAGGCGTCAGACTGCTTTGTATTTGAAGATTCATTTCAAGGGCTTGAAGCCGGACGCCGCTCGGGCGCTCATGTTGTAGCCCTTGCCACCACCAACAGCTCTGAATTGCTCAAAGGCAAAGCCTGCAAAATCATTGATGGATTCGCAGGCTTTGGATATAGCGATTTAATCGCGCTTAGCGACTGACTTAGCAAGCTTTAAAACTCATGTCGAGGCCTTTGACAGAGTGTGTTAAAGCTCCGACGGAGATAAAGTCAACGCCACATTCGCCATAAGCGCGGAGTGTGTCGAGAGTAATTCCGCCCGACGATTCAATTTCAGTGCGTCCAGCTATATGCTCGACAGCTGCGCGAGTTCGTTCGGGAGTAAAGTTGTCGAGCATTATGCGGTCGACACCGGCAGCTAATGCTTGATCAATCTCTTCGGTATTGCGCACTTCTACCTCAATCTTAAGATTGCGTCCGGTTGCTGCGCAATAATCTTTGGCTGATTTAACAGCGTTAGCAATACCTCCGGCAAAGTCGACGTGGTTATCTTTGATAAGTATCATATCAAACAAACCGATACGATGGTTCTCGCCACCGCCAATCTTTACGGCTTCTTTTTCCAAAAGGCGCATACCGGGAGTGGTCTTGCGGGTGTCAAGCACTTTAGTTTTGAGGCCTGCAAGGCGGCTTTGATAAATATTGGTCATTGTGGCGATACCGCTCATTCGTTGCATGATATTGAGCATCGTACGTTCGGTTTGCAACAATGAACGCACTTTGCCTTCTACAACAAAAGCTACATCGCCGGGCTTGACATGAGCTCCATCTTTTATAAATACTTCCATTTTGAGCTCGGGGTCGAAGCGATTAAACACTTTGCGAGCGATTTCAACGCCGGCCAAAATGCCTTCTTCTTTGATAAGAAGTTTTTGCCGTCCCATTGCATCGGCAGGTATAGTGCTAAGAGTTGTATGGTCACCGTCGCCAACATCTTCGGCAAACGCGAGATCAATGAGCTCGTCAATCAATTGTTCTTTGGATTTCATTGTGAGATAAAATTTTGTTAGCTTTGTGCAAAATTACGAATAAAGCAGCATCTCTGCAAATTATCAATCCAACTATCAAGTCAACTATGAAGATTGTACTGCTTCTGCTGGGTAAAACCACCACTCGTTATCTCAACGATGGCATCGACTACTACGTTGATCGCCTGCGTCACTACTGCAAGTTTGAGATAAAGATATTGCCGGATATCAAGCAAAACAAGTCGCTCACGCAACAGCAACAGAAAGAGATGGAAGGGAAGCTGATATTGCAATCGGTTGAAAAATCAGACTGCCTTATATTGCTTGATGAGCGTGGTAAAGAGTTGACTTCACGTGGATTCTCAGAACTTATTGAACGCAGAGCGGTAGCGTCGACTCAGACACTGATATTTGCGGTTGGAGGCCCATACGGTTTTGCAGACGATGTCTATGCGCGTGCCGACAGCCTTTTATCATTCTCAAAGATGACATTTTCACACGAGATGATAAGACTATTCTTTGTTGAGCAACTATATCGTGCTCATACCATTCTCCGCAACGAGCCTTATCATCACGACTAAACTCTTATGAGCTTACGCATAACGTAGTCGGATGTGAGCCACTTTGA
>CAZBBL010000006.1:14846-16905 GCA_964490275.1 uncultured Barnesiella sp. | reverse complement strand
TCAGCTATAGCTTGAATATATGCTTTGATTGAAGGAGGATTAAAGCGACGAAGCCCCAACGTAAAACTGTGAGATGCAGCGCCAAGTCCGAGATATGATTCACCGGTCCAATACGATGAATTGTGACGCGAATAAAGGCCGGGCTTTGCATAATTGGAAATTTCATAATGCTCATATCCGGCCTCGGCCGCAGCTGTTGTAATGGCTTGATACATTTGCTGAGCCAACTCGGCGGAAGCTTCCTCAACAAGTCCGCGCGAGAGCATGGCATTGAGTCTGGTGCCGGGCTCATATGAAAGGAGATAGGCTGAGAAATGCGGAGGTCTGAAACTCAATAGACGGCTAAAGGATTCACGCCACGCCTCTATTGTCTGATTGGGTAATCCAAATATCAAATCAGCACTATAATTGATTGATGCATCAGATAGCATCGTTAATGCGTCAATGGCTTGATGTGCGTCATGCTGCCTATTAAGCAACTTAAGAGTAGCATCATCAAATGTTTGTAGCCCAATGCTGACGCGATTGATATTTAAATCGCTCAGTTGAGTAAGAAATGCCGGGGTAATATCATCAGGATTGGCTTCAATCGTAAATTCTACAACGTGCGACATATCAAAGCATTTATTCATGCCGTCAACTAAACGGCTAAGGCGTTGACCGGCAAGAATTGACGGTGTGCCTCCACCGAGATAAATCGTAGTCGGCGGAGTCGGGAATTCGTCTCTACGCAAGTACGCCTCTTTGATAATCATATCAACATAGGTGTCAATTTGATTATGATTGGGCGTTGAGTAGAAATCACAATATGCACATTTCGACTTACAAAATGGGATATGTATGTAAATGCCCGGCATTACAATGAGCAAATTTTATGGAAACTACAGTATTTACAACTATGGTCAGACGAATTGGCCTTGAAAGGGACATTCTCATCAAAAATTTCATCGAGCAATTTATCAAATAGCGCCACAAAATCGTCCTCATAGTCGCAGAAACACTCGACCTTTTTACTGTCAATTGTCAATGGCTCAAAGGGTTCTTGAGCAACGGTCATAAACTTATATAGATATGGCTGTATCGGTCCCTTATGGTCGTGACGCTGCTTATATGCGAGACTGTAGAGCAACAGCTGGAAAATCGCTTTCTGTCTGTCTTGTCGTGAGCTATCGAAAAGCGAAGCAAGATTTGGGCAACGTGTTTTATCAGACCCCGTTTTATAGTCGATGAGTCTGATATGTTGCAGCGATTTGTCGAGGCCTGACGGCTCGTTGGCAAATACATGGTCGATACGGTCGATTCTGAAACTAAGATTGACACAATGCCGATTTGTCGTAAGTCTGACGTAATCGGGTATTTCGCCACTGACAAATGATTTGCCGGTGAGTTGACAATCTCTACGTAGAATCATCCGCAACGACCTTAGCATGACATTGTGGAATACCATTGCATCTCCTTCAAGCGGTTTGGGATCGTCTTCTTTACGTTTAAGATAGAGCTTTTTGATGACTCGAGTGAGCGTGTCATCAAGCTTGAACTTTGACTTTAGCCACGAATCAACAATCTGAGATGTGATAGGGAGCTCATCGCGATCGCCCTTTTCTTGCATATACAATCGCTCAAGCACCTCATGGATGATAGAGCCATAGGTGCCTTCATCCATATATTCTTTGGGCTCATCAACAGGATAGAATCCAAGAATATACTGCATGTAGAACTGTAGCGGACAATTGATATAAGTATTGAGCGAGCTGGCTGAGAAATGACGACAACCGCCGTCGCGTCGTTTGTCGCAGTTGGAACATGCTGCTCCGGGGTTTGTACAAGCTTTAAATTTGGCGAGCTGCTCCAATGCCTGACTGCTTTTGGGTATAATAATCTTGGTATTCTTAATAGGTTCGATTGGATAATTACCCGTTGAGAAATGAAACTTGTTGCCAAAGCGTTTTGTGTCAATAATATAGCGCAATTGGTTGATATAGCGTGAAGCATCGCCGGAGCGAACGCCTGACGTGCGGCCGTCGTAAAGCAAATAGACGTTTTTGGCTCGTGTGATTAG
>CAZBBL010000006.1:5001-14746 GCA_964490275.1 uncultured Barnesiella sp. | reverse complement strand
CGCCTGACGTGCGGCCGTCGTAAAGCAAATAGACGTTTTTGGCTCGTGTGATTAGCCGATAAAAATAATAGGCATAAATACTCTCTTGATGTTCTATAGTAGCCATTCCATAACCGGCACGGATAGCATGAGGAATCATCGAACGTGTGTAGTGCTTGCGAGGGAATATGCGTTCATTCATCGACAATATAAACAGGTTGTCAAAATCGAGGCTACGGGTTTCGAGTACACCCATTACCTGCAATCCTTTCAATGGCAGCCCTTCAAACTGCACACTCATGCTGCCTGCCAGACGCTCTACCAGATGGAAAACGGTTTTATCTTCGAGGTAGACCCCTGTATATGGCCCAAGATAACGATTCGCTAAGCGACGGAGCTCAGATATGGCGGTGCGATATCCTCTGACAAAACCTACTTCGAGTGATACAACTTGCGAAATATTTTCGTCTTCGTCATCATCATCAAGGTGAGTATCTGGTTTAGGAACCTGAGTCCCACTAATTAATAAATCCTCAATCCAGCAAAGTAGATTATCAAGGTAGTTAATTACCGCATTTGAATCGTTGACATTGCTCACCACGCTGAAAATTGGCTGTAACGATTTAAACTCGCTCAGCTTATCACGCTCGATGTTAAACAAGCGATAGGTTTGTATTATATAGGCTATCTCGTTGCATTCGGCTTCGTGATTTGATCTGATTAGCGGATTTGCCAAGACAGCCAATACATCTTCATAATAAAATGTGTTGTCGTATTTAAGCTTACGAGCACGCAGTTGCAGAGATATAATCGTACGGAGCAATTGCGCTACCGGTGTTTGACGCAACGAGTAGCCCATCGTAACGTTGACGGTGTCAACCGAGTCTGATAGTGATCGCATCATCGAGAGCGATAGCGACTCATCGGGCAACACAATCGCTGTGTCGAACAAACGCTCTTGGTCAGCTTGACGGCGCCTTATCTGCTCGTTGCTTAATGGAGCGTCGTCATTAGGCTTAAGAAAAGCATCGGGATGCAACTTCTGTAGTATAGGCAATACTGCTTTGGTTTGTCCTGAAGAAGTTGGCATGGAGATAACGTTTACCTCCGGGAAATAATTTACCGGAGTTGTCGTATTGGCATATCGTGAGGGGAATTCCTTAATCAACTTCGGCAGGAAACGGCAAGCGGTGTTGCTTTTCTTCTCAAACATTGGCGACGCGAAATCCCAATAGAAATCAGCAATGCCAAGAGCCTTAAGCATTGAGAATATCTTTTTCTCAGATTCTGAAAGCACATTAAATCCCACAAAAATATATCTACGATAGGGGAGTTCTTCGGTTGAGATATGCTGAAGCTTTTCACATGCGTCACGGTATATCTTTCCTGAATATGTAAGACCATATTCATCAAGTTTCTGCCTAAAGGAGTTGTAGATATCAAGCATCACTTGCCAAAGCTTTATGAACCCGGTAGCATTGCGGCCCGGCTTGGCATTTTTATCTCCGGGCTTTACTATATGTTCCCAGAAATCGTGCTCATAGCCAGGCTCCATATTCGTGTTCCAATACCGTTTTATAACCTCAATTTGCTCGTCGGTAAGAAAGTCGGCCTTAATTTCCTTGAGGTCTTTTACATTCTTGAAAATCTGCTCAGGGTCAACGAGATATTTATCGACATCGTTAAAATCATTTAGCAATACATCTCCCCAATACTGGAATGTATTGAAATTGACCAAATTGTGCCCTTTAGCCTTTTCTTCAGCCGACATTTGAGCATTAAGAATGTCGGAATAGACATTATATAATATGAATAACTGTTCTATTTTTGATGCCTCAACCTTGTCGGTAAATGTCTCTACAAATTCGGCGATAGGCACAATAGCCGGCAGCAAAGCCGGCATATTTTCGGCACTGAATAAGTCGCAAAAATATTTTGACAGAAAAACACCGCTTCGCTTATTGGGGGTAACGAAACAATATGTGCTCAGCTCTTCATAATCATTTTCGACATACGCCTGAGCAATTGTTTTAAGAAATGGCTGAGGCTGTATCATTGTTTAAGAAAGAGGATTACCTTAACGGCGAGGTCAAATAAGACGATTTTGGCATTTGCATTGCCCGCTATATCTGTGCGCGCATCGATAAACGCTTGACGCAATTTCAATACGTTGCGTTCATTAATGAATCGAGCAAATTTTGTGCTGAAAGCCGATTCAGCCGAATTGAGATAGACTAAATCGGGCTGACTTAGATTGTAGATGTAGTTTTCGCCAATCATACGTTCGCAGTAGCTGAGAAAGTTCATTGAGCCTTCTCGCCCAAACGCAGCGATTTCTTCCGACCATTTTCTCATGCCGAGCACTTTGCGTTGATAAGCATCACGCATTAGCCTAACGAAAAGGTCGAAATAGAGCTTTGATTGGTCGCCATTTGCTATAATGTCGTAAGCATCGAGGATACTGCCCTCTGCGAGGTGAGCAACATTGGCCGCATCACCGGCTGACAGTCCTTTAGTCGATGACAACACCTCAGCCAATACGTCATCGGGGATACGTTTCATTTCGATACGACGCAGACGAGAGTAGATTGTCGGGAGTATATTGGCCGACTCATCCGACACCAAAATAAATAACGTGTCGGCGTGTGGTTCCTCGATTAGTTTCAACAGCTTATTGGCACAAGCTTCATTCATTCGCTCTGGTAGCCACATCACTACAATTTTATATTTTGAGCTATGGGCTGTAAAGTTTAGCTTGCGTATTAATGCCGCGCTCTCATAGACATAATGAACAGGTTGACCGTTGGGATTACCGAGCAAATCGCGCCAAATCGAAAGATCCATGTATGGACTTTTTGCAAGGAAATCACGCCATTGTGGCATAAAATCGTCTGACGTCGGTTCGGAAATGCCTTTAGTCTTCAATACCGGGAAAGAGAAGTGGGTATCAATATGATTTAGACTCTGATGTTGTTTGCAATTTGGGCATACGCCACAACTATCGCCGTTGTGGCGATTGGTGCAGTGGATATATTGAGCCAAAGCTCTTGCCAGCATAAACTTGCCAATGCCACGCTTGCCCTCGAGCAAAATGGCGTGGGGGATACGGCCACTATCGACCATAGCTGTAAGTTGCTCCTTGATGGCGGAGTGGGCCGGGATGTCTGCGAATTTCATGATATGGTCAAGTTGTATTTAAAATATGGCTTTGACGATACGTTGAACGCTCTTTGATGCGTTGTGGGAATAGAAATGAATTGATGGCGCACCATTGACAATCAATTCTTTAGCTTGAGCGATACCCCACTCAACGCCGACTTCTTTACATTGCTGATCGTCTTTGCATGCTAAGAGCTGCTTGGCCAAGTCAGATGGGATATCGGTTTTAAATACCTTGGGCAATAATGTCAACTGATTGAGATTTATTATGGGCTTCAACCCCGGAACAATCGGCACAGTGATGCCGATCTCGCGACAGCGAGCGACGAAGTCGAAATATTTACGATTGTCAAAGAACATCTGCGTGACGATATACTCGGCCCCGGCATCAACTTTCTGTTTTAGCCACTGAAGGTCCATCTCTTGGTTTGGCGACTCTTCATGTTTCTCGGGGTAGCCGGCTACTCCATAGCTAAACTTCTCGCCGGTAAGGATATCCATCTGAGTGCCGTCGATAAAGTAACCGTCGTTAAATTGATTTACTTGATGTTGTAGTTCTACAGCATGGCTGTGTCCGTTTTCGTTGGGTATGAATCGCGACTCATGTTTGGCTTTATCGCCTCGTAGTAGCAGTAGGTTGGTAATACCGAGGAAGTTGAGGTCGATAAGGGCATATTCTGTTTCGGTTTTTGAGAAGCCACTGCAAATAATATGAGGCACGGCAGGTATCTTATATCGGTTTTGTATGGCAGCTGCTACGGCAACTGTGCCGGGGCGTGAACGCTCCGAGACTTTTTGGTATAGGCCGTCATCAATCGATTTAAACACCAGTTCGCTACGGTGGGTGGTAATATTTACATATAGCGGATTATACTCCATAAGCATATCGACATTGCGGAAAAGCGTGTCAATTCCTCGTCCTTTGATAGGGGGGAGCACTTCAAAAGAGAATCCCGGAGTAGGACGCGATTTTATGATATCGGGTATAGTCATCATGTTGTTATAGCAGATTAATTGATTTATTTTTCAGAGAATTGTAGATTGTTATTCGTTGGCAGAAGCTTTCTTTTTGGCAAGCTCCAAACGATCGTTGAGTCGCATCTTTTCAATTTCGGCCGTACGCATTTTGTTGATTAACAAAGCATACTCATAGGTTAACGCGATGGCATCAACTTGTTTTTTAGACAATTTAATCGAACTGCTGCGCCCGTTCTTGCCATTAAATTTTATTGTTATTGGTGACTGACGGTGCTCATAAATAAAATTACCAACCGTGTCGCATTGTGCATTTGAGAATGTTATCAATTCACTGTTTCCATAGTGATAATTGAGCGCACCATCATATCCTACAGCTTCGGTGGTGGCTGAGACGCCATCTGCGAGAGCCGAAACCGACACATGATTGAGGCCGTTTGACGGATTTACAGATGATACAAGATAAAATTGGCCTTCGGGACTGACACGGCAAGAGATGCCGGTCTTGTCGGCAAACTGATTGTCGTAGGCAGCCGAAGCAATCTCATATCCTTCAATTTGTGGCAAGGATACCTTGCGTATATTAGCTTTCAGACTATCAAGGCGATGTGATGCATCAGCAATAACACTATCGTTAGCGGCTATGTCAAGTACGGTTACCGCTTGAATAATCATCGGGCGTAGTTTGAGACTTGCGCGCATGGTTTGAGTATCGCTTTTATACGTGGCATCGAGCGAGTCGAGCAGTTGCAATGCCTGATGGGGATCGCCGGCTGTAAGCCGATCCGATGCTTGTTGCAAAAGAGATTGAGCGTCGGTCTGTTCTTTTGATTCAGTATTCGAGCAGCCGATTGCCGTCATGGCTATGGCAGCTAATATGATAGTTTTACATGCTACGTTGAACATCTTTTATGCCTTTTACAGTCTTTATTTTCTTAATTAAATTGTTGAGAGCTACCGTGTCATTAACGCCGACTGTCAAATGCCCTTGGAAAAGACCATCATTAGAGTCAATAGCAATAGCTCTTAGCGTTACATCTTTCTCTTTGTTTATCATAGACGTGATGTTAGTGACGATGCCGATGTCATCGTGACCTACAACTCTGAGCACCGCCGAGAATCCATCGCCGGCTTTGCCCGACCAGCGGGTTGTAATGATACGATATGGATAGCGATTGCGTATGTTAGCTGCATTTGGACAATCTGAGCGGTGAACTTTTATTACACCCTCAGCTGAGATAAAACCGAATACATCATCACCTTGTATAGGATTGCAACACTTGGCAAGACGATAGTTAATGCCTTTGATGTTGTTGCCTATGATAAGCACATCGTTGTTGGTCTGTTCTTCGTTATCGGTCGGTTGCAGCATGAAATCTCCGGCCGAACGAGCATCTGACGAGTCGTTGGCTCGGCGGTCGGCTTGCTGCTCATATATTTCTATAACTTTAGCAATATCGAGTGCCTCGGTTGCGATATCGTTATAAAATTCGGTAACAGTCTTGAACCCGAGTTTCTTGACGGTGCGCATCAATTGTGCTTCGTCAATCTCAATTTTGCGATTCTTAAAGCGACGAAGTAACAATTCACGAGCTAATTCAGCCGAACGCGAACGAGCTTCGTTGATTGTTTGGCGTATTTTTGTGCGAGCCTTTGATGTGACTACAAAATTAAGCCAATCTTGTTTTGGCGTTTGCTGTGCCGACGTGAGAATTTCTACGGTATCGCCACTTTTCAAACGATAATTAATTTTCTCAACTTTGTCATTTACTCGACCTCCGATACAGCTACAACCGAGTTTAGAGTGTATATGGAAAGCGAAATCGAGAAGCGTGGCTCCGAGAGGCAACTTGTATAAATCGCCTTTAGGAGTAAACACAAAGACCTCTTTGTCGTAGAAGTCCATTTTGAAATTGCGCATTAGCTCCATTGGCCCACTTTCGCCGGCCTCGAGGATATCCCTTACGTTGTTCATCCACGAGTCCATCGAGCCTTCACTCTTGATGCCTTTATAGCGCCAGTGCGCAGCAAGACCTTTTTCGGCTATAAGGTCCATGCGCTTGGTGCGAATCTGCACCTCTACCCAACGGCCACCGGGGCCGGCAACAGTGATGTGAAGCGACTCATAGCCATTGCTTTTAGGGATGCTAATCCAATCCTTCATGCGAGCCGGATTGGGGCGATATAAATCGGTCACAATCGAGTAGGCCAACCAACAATCGCTTTTCTCCTTTTCGTGAGGCGTATCGATAATGATACGTATGGCAAAAAGGTCGTAAATATGTTCGAGGTCGTTTTTTTGTTTGATTATCTTATTCCAAATCGAATAGATAGATTTCGTACGCCCCTTAATTTCATAATTAAGGCCTGCGGCATTGAGCTTCTGCCTTACAGGTTCAATAAATTGAGCTATATATGCGTCGCGCGAGGCCTTCGTTTCGTTAAGCTTGGCCGCAATGTCCATAAAGGCTTTGCGGTTGGTGTACTTCAACGACATATCTTCCAATTCGCCCTTGATTGCATAAAGGCCAAGGCGGTGGGCCAAAGGTGCATAGAGGAAGTTGGCCTCGAGAGCTGCGTCTCTAACCAATTTTTCGTTGGGATGGTGATTGATTTGACGTAGAAGCTCAAGACGGTCGACAATCATTATGATTATGACGCGAATATCTTCGGCAAAAGTCATCAACAAACGCCGGAAATTATCACTTTCGACCGACGCTTGACGGCTATAAAGCGTGGTGACTTTTCTAAGCCCGGCCAACAGCTTGGCAACATCTTCGCCAAACGATTGGCGCAGCGTTGAAGCATCAATCGCATCGGCCTGCTCAAGGTTGCGAAGCATGATTGCTGCTACCATATTTTTGTCGGCATCAATGCGCTGACAAAGCGACACTGCCGTACGTAGATTATGGATAAGGGGATTAATGCCAAATTTGTCGGGCTCGAAACAACCCGAATCAACACCGGCAGTGAGCATACGTCTGACAGTAGCGACAATTTCCTTGTCTGCACCAAGTTGACGCAACAGTGAACGGTACAAACCGGGCAACTCTATCTTCTCTTCTGCTGTAAAATTGTTGTTGGCCATAATGTAAAGCGCTATTTAAAAACCAAAATTACGCATTTTCTACGATTATACGTACAAAAATTGCAGATTTTGCCTAAAAAAAAGACAAATGGCAAAGAACCGGCGCCGTCTAAGCGTCATCTGTCGTTAGCTATTGCTCATCTCCGACAGGTAGCTGATTGAGCTCCTCGATATAGTCGAGAATAGCTTGACGTCCGCGGCCGTCGACGCTTGATGTGGCGAATATTGGAGGCAGCTCTTCCCACTGTTCAAGCAGTTTCTCGCAGTAGACCGATGTAGCCTTCTTGGCTGCTGTAGATGTCAGCTTGTCGAGTTTTGTAAAAACAATACTAAACGGCACTCCATTATTGCCAAGCCACTCCATGAATTCAACATCTATTCGCTGTGGACTATGTCGGCCGTCAACCAGCAGAAATAAGTTGGTCATTTGAGCGCGATCGAGGATATAACCTTTTATCATTTTCTCAATCTGCTTACGACTATCCTTTGAGCGTTGAGCAAAGCCATATCCGGGCAAGTCAACCAACCACCATTGATCGTTGACCAAAAAATAGTTAATCAACATTGTCTTACCGGGAGTAGACGATGTCATTGCCAATCCTTTGCGCGACGTCAACATATTGATTAACGACGACTTGCCGACATTGGAGCGACCGATAAAGGCATACTCGTGGCGATTGTCATCCGGACATTTATCTACAGAAGGACTACTTATCACAAAACGTGCAGAGTTGACTATCATATCTAAATATTGCTGTTTTAGTTGACAAAGATAACGTTTTAAATCTTAACTTTGCAGTGTCATGAGCAAAAATCCAAACAGAGAGACCACTTTCCGCTTTAAGCAATTTGAGGTCAGCAACGCAAAAAGTGCAATGAAAATCGGCACAGACGGTGTATTGTTGGGCGCTTGGGCGCGACTTCCACAAAGCCATTGTAAAATAATGGATGTCGGAGCCGGCACGGGCGTGATATCGTTAATCGTCGCCCAACGTTGCAGTCAAGCTTCAATTGCGGCTATCGAAATCTCTGAGATGGCTGCTGACGAATGTCGCGACAATTTTCTTAACTCTCCGTTTAGTCGACAGCTTGAAGTGATAAACAGTGATGTGACACAATACCATACGGCTGAGCGTTTCGACCTCATAATTTCAAACCCGCCGTTTTTCAACCAAGCATTGCGAAGCAACGATACCGAACGAGCAACAGCGCGCAGTGAAGGCTCTTTATCAGCAACATTGTTGCTCAAAATAGCCTCTCAACTTCTAACCGACGATGGGCAATTGGCAATGATAACGCCTACCGATCGAGCCAACGATATCATCTATGAGGCAACGATGCAACGATTGCACCTATGTCGACG
The DNA here is from genome assembly GCA_964490275.1 of uncultured Barnesiella sp. Taxonomy (GTDB): domain Bacteria; phylum Bacteroidota; class Bacteroidia; order Bacteroidales; family Muribaculaceae; genus JAGBWK01. Next base: position 6,182 of record CAZBBL010000006.1, on the reverse strand, counting down.
TTGCGATGTCGTTTCAGTTGAAGGTAAGCAGCCCGTGCGCACGCTTTGGCAGTTTTCGCGTCAAGATGTCCCCTCAGAGCAGACTACTCTGACGCTACGCTCATCAGACAATCAACCCACCGACGACTACCGCAAGCTCGTCGACGATTTCTATATAAAAATTTAACAACTAAAATATGCAATTCAACCTTAATTCTCCAATGACTTCAGACGGCAGCAGTAACCGCGTCAACGTTGCTCAGGGTATGGGCATACTCTTTAGCACGTTTGTTATCATGCTGTTTATAGTGTCGTTACTGATTAGCTTTGTCGTGCCTGAAAATGAAACAACTACACGCTCGTTGCGATTGAGCACTATCATTCAAGATTTATTTGTCTTTATCACTCCGGCGATATTAGCAGCGGCTTTAGCGACACGCCTTCCGGCAAAGTTGCTGTCAATCGACCGCTTGCCGCGTCTGTCGGTTTTGGCATTGGGATGCATCGTATTGATAGCTTCAATACCGGCAATGGACTTGATAATTGAGCTCAATGAGTCGATTAATTTGCCCGATATATTTGGCGAACTTGAAGACTCTGCCGAAGGTCAAGTCGACTTGCTAATGGGGTCAGGCAGTTTTATCGACATCGTAATGTCAGTATTGATTATCGGCGTACTGACCGGCTTGGCCGAGGAACTTTTTTTCCGTGGTGCTCTGCAAGGCCTGTTTTTTTCAACGCGAATCAATCGTCATGCGATAATTTGGATAGTAGCGATAATATTCTCAGCGCTCCACTTCCAATTTTATGGATTCATCCCGCGTATGTTGCTCGGTGCTTATTTCGGTTACTTGGTGTGGTGGAGCGGTTCGCTTTGGACATCCGTTGCCATTCATGCTCTCAACAACTCAATCGTGGCTGTCAGTCAATCTCTGTCGACACAAGATACTGCAGTTGCGTCAGAAGCCTCATGGAGTATTACAACAATCATTTTAAGTTTTGTCGTTACAGCCGTTGGGCTCTATATCCTATACCGACTCTCTCACCCGAAGCCGAATCGTTAGACAATTATTACAATCATCATAAATAAAGAGAAGCCTTGCAATTAACTTGCTATGGCTTCTCTTTATTTATTTGTGCTACTATAGTTAATCAAACTTCTTGCGATGGAACACAAAGCCTCGGCCGAGGTATTTCTCTCG
>CAZBBL010000006.1:0-4901 GCA_964490275.1 uncultured Barnesiella sp. | reverse complement strand
GTTAATCAAACTTCTTGCGATGGAACACAAAGCCTCGGCCGAGGTATTTCTCTCGTACCACCGGATTTTCAGCCAATTCCTCCGATGTGCCTTGGAACAGTATTCGTCCCTCAAACAACAAATACGCACGGTCGGTAATTGAAAGCGTTTCCGGCGCATTGTGGTCGGTAATGAGTATGCCTATGTTTTTCTCTTTGAGCTTATAGACGATTGATTGGATATCCTCTACAGCGATAGGGTCGACACCGGCAAACGGTTCATCAAGCATTATAAAACGCGGACTGATAGCTAAGCAGCGGGCAATCTCTGTGCGTCGACGTTCACCGCCTGATAGTTGGTCGCCAAGGTTTTTGCGCACCTTCTCGAGGCGAAACTCAGCGATAAGGCTTTCGAGACGTTCTTTTTGCTGCTCGGGAGTGAGCTTTGTCATTTGCAATACCGAGAGGATATTGTCTTCAACAGTCATCTTCCGAAACACCGATGCTTCTTGAGCCAAATATCCAATGCCGTTTTGAGCACGACGATACACGGGATATTTTGTAATCTCTTGGTCGTCAATAAATATGCGGCCTTCATCGGGTTGCACAAGACCGACAGTCATATAGAATGTAGTCGTCTTACCGGCGCCATTCGGGCCAAGCAGGCCTACGATTTCGCCCTGTTTTACATTGATTGAAACATGGTTAACTACCGTACGTTGACGATATTTCTTCACCAAATTGTCGGTGCGTAAAACCATGCGTTGCGACTCCTCAGGCTGCACATCCGGCGTTTGGTCAGCCTCGGGCGGACGCATCTCGAATGGCGACAAACGCTCTTCTGCAATAAGAACAGGCGTTTCTTCTTCCTCTGTATCTTTATTCTTTAGTGGATAGCTGATTGCCATATGGTCAATTTCTTTTGAGGCGAGAATCAATATAGTCGGTAAGCAAGCCGATAGCCACAGTGTTTGTTCCGCCTTGAGGTATTATCAAGTCTGCAAAGCGCTTGGATGGCTCGATATACTGGCAGTGCATCGGTTTGAGCACTTCTTGATAGCGATTGATTACCATCATCGGTGTGCGGCCGCGCTCAACGCAGTCGCGGGCAATTACACGGATAAGACGATCGTCGGGGTCGGCATCTACAAAACATTTTACGTCAAGCATATCGCGCAACACGGGGTCGGTCAATACCAAGATACCCTCGACTATTACGACATCGCGAGGCTCAACCGTAATTGTTTCGGGCTGACGTGTACATGTCAAATATGAGTAGGTCGGCATCTGTATTGTATGTCCTTGGCGCAGCTCTTTGAGGTGCTCCACCAACAACGACCATTCAATAGCGTCAGGTTCGTCAAAGTTGATTTTACTACGCTCCTCCACGGGTACGTGACTGGAATCTTTGTAGTAGGAGTCCTGAGGTAATACCGCTACTTCGCCGGCTGGAAAGCTGTCGATGATTTTGTTGACTACAGTTGTTTTGCCGGAACCTGTGCCACCGGCTATTCCGATGATTAGCATACTATATAAAAGTAGAGTGGTTAAATTTTTGTTGATTAATGCCACGAAATTACTAAAAAATCTGCGGATATGGACAATAATCCTACTTAAATCTGGATTCGATTGCCATTTTTTGCGTACCTTTGCCGTGTAAAACGAAAATTCACCACCCAATGGTCATAGATAAATCCATTGCCCAGTTTGGCAGATACTGTCTGTTTATCAAGCGTGTATTTGCCATTCCCGACAAATGGGGCATTTTTTTCAAACGTACAGTAAGCGAGATTTCCAAGCTCGGTGTTGGCTCGGTCCCTTTGGTTGTAATCGTATCGGTATTTATCGGTGCGGTAATCGCAATCCAAATGGAGCTCAACACGTCATCGCCTCTAATTCCGGCCTACTCAACCGGTCTTGCAACCCGCGACATCGTCATTCTCGAGTTCTCCAACTCCATACTTTGCCTTATACTCGCAGGCAAAGTAGGATCGAATATAGCTTCGGAAATTGGCACAATGCGCGTTACCGAGCAGATAGACGCCTTAGAAATAATGGGAGTCAATTCGGCCAACTATCTCGTACTGCCTAAGATTATAGCCTTCGTGTTGTTTATCCCGATATTGGTAGTGTTCTGTATCTTTACATCGCTTATAGGAGGTATGGCCGTGGCTTACTTCACCGACATCATATCGGTCGAGAAATACACTTATGGCTTACAAGCATTTTTTACTCCTTGGTATGTTTGGTATGCTATTATCAAATCGCTCTTTTTCGCATATATTATAGCATCAGTATCCTCGTTCTTTGGCTATCATGTCAAAGGCGGTGCGCTCCAGGTAGGTAAAGCCAGCACAAATGCTGTGGTAAGCGCAAGCATCTTAATATTGTTGTTCGACGTAGTGTTAACCAAACTCTTGCTGCAATGATTGAAGTCAAAGATATATCAAAGACGTTTGGCGATAAGACTATCCTCCACGACGTCAGCGCAAAATTCGAAACCGGTAAAACCAATCTTATTATCGGGCAGAGCGGATCTGGCAAAACCGTATTGATGAAATCTATCGTTGGCTTGGTTCGCCCCGAAGTTGGACAAATACTCTACGACGGTCGCGATATCATGCAGATGAACCAATCGCAAATGCACGACCTGCGCAAAGAAATTGGTATGCTGTTTCAAGGTTCCGCACTTTTCGATTCTGAAACAGTATTGGGCAACGTAATGTTTCCCTTGACAATGTTTACAAAGATGTCGCAATCTGAGATGATTGACCGCGCACGTTTTTGTTTGGAGCGCGTCAACCTCGTCGGAGCCGAAGATAAATATCCCTCAGAAATCTCAGGAGGTATGCAAAAACGTGTCGCCATCGCACGCGCTATTGCCTTAAAACCTCGCTACCTCTTTTGCGACGAGCCAAACTCAGGTCTCGACCCCAAAACCGCAATCCTCATCGACGAGTTGCTCCACGACATCACCCATGAATATAATATGACAACTATCATCAACACCCACGACATGAACTCAGTGCTTGGTATTGGTGAGAACATCATATTCCTCAATAAAGGACACCGTGAGTGGGTCGGCAATCGCAATGGTATTTTTACATCCAACAACCAACCGCTCAACGACTTTGTATTTGCTACAAAGCTATTCCAAGAGGTCAAAAACTACATTATCGAGAAGCATACAAGCCAGTAAGAGCTTCTTTAGCGTTTCCCCTTACGATATTTCTCGCCGATGAAAATAGCGAGGAACGGTGTCGCGCGGAAAATGCGAGTCAACAATATCGACACTACAAACACCGCAACCGACGTGGCTACAAACAATACCATCGGCGATACCTCGTAGTCTCGCATGATGTAGAATATCATATAAAGAAATGCCGGATGGAAAAGATATATTCCAAAGCTATAGTCGGCAATAGCTTTTACGTATTTATTCCGGCAAAACGATTGGTGCGCGTAGCACCCAAAAAACACAGCAAATGTTCCGGCTATTGCCACTAACGGAGACAGAGCCAATGGAAAATATGGGACACCTAAGGTGAAAAATTTTACAGCTAAAAGCGCTGCAAAAATTGTCAGCGACCATCCGGCGCAATTCTTTGCATTTATCTCACGCGACAACACTACGTAGCAAATTACGTATCCAAGATAGAAATAAAACATGTAGTGGCAGACCAAATTTAACTGAAATGGTAAGGCACTAATCGGACGAAAGTCTGACACAACAGAAACCACTCCAAGTAAAATAAGGTTCGCCAAGATATGCTTTACAAAATATCGATTCAAAAAGTTGAATATAACGAATGTGAAAAACAGTGTTGGCAGGAACCACAAATGACACAAATAGCGTCCCATAAGCAAAAATTCGCGAAACTTATCTACAAATGAGTAATTTGCAGTAGTCATATGGCAAATTATCAATGTCATCGCCACCGCAAAAAACAGATATGGCAACAAGAGTCGTTTGGCTTTATTCCCGACAAATACAGGAGTGTTATCATATCTGCATTTTACCATCTTCACGATGAAATAAACAGCACCTGACATTGCAAAAAATGCCGGCATGTGAAATGAGTATGCAAATCCGGTAAAATAACTAAGGAACGTAGAGTCGCAAAGTCTTGGCGCAAATATTATCGACTCTTCCGGAGAGGTAAACGGCCTCGAAACATGGCCAAGCAAAACGAGTATCATTAAAATACATTTTGCTGCGTTAATCGACTCGGATACACGCTGATAATGTAGTTGATTACAGTCTGATGAAATCTTTTTTAAATTAGCAGTATCAATAGGGGGGGGGTAAAGCGTTGACCTACAGAGTGTTATGAAGTTCATTGTGATAATTTATGATTTTGATTGATTTATATTGCAACAAAGATACATATTTTCACTAAAAAAGCAGATGCCATCGGCACCTGCTTTTTTAGTGTTATAAGGAAATACTTCTGTGTATTATTCCTCAGCTGCGTTTTTCTCAGCGTATTCTTTGAGAAGTTTCTCTTGAACATCGCCGGGAACGAGTTCGTAGGAGGCAAACTTCATCGTGAACGAAGAGCGGCCACCGGTGATTGAACTCAAAGCGGTAGAATAAGAAGAAATCTCTTTCAAAGGCACTTTTGCCGAGAGTTTCTCAAATCCGTTGTCACTCGACATACCCATGATTATAGCACGACGTCCTTGAAGGTCTGACATTACGTCGCCCATAACATCTGAGGGCACGAGTACCTCAAGATCATAGATAGGTTCAAGCACTTTTGGATTGGCATTGCGGAATGCTTCAGAGAAGGCGTTACGGCCGGCCAAACGGAAAGAGATTTCGTTTGAGTCAACAGGGTGCATCTTACCATCATAGATGCAGACACGCACGTCGCGAGCATACGAACCGGTCAACGGGCCTTGCTCCATGCGGTCCATCAA
>CAZBBL010000005.1:0-34017 GCA_964490275.1 uncultured Barnesiella sp. | reverse complement strand
AATCACACGCTTCTGCGCTAACTTAGAGAGCGAGGCCACTGCAACCTGTGGCCCCGCTCTCTTACATCTTTGACGTGCGTTTCTGCACCGCTGTAGGCAGCTCCCCATAATAGGAGCCATAGCATTTCGTAAAATAGCTCGGCGAGGAAAAACCTACCTCATACGATATCTCCGACACGGTTTTCTCAGTCGACTTGAGCAACGCATCGGCTCGCTTCAATCGCGCATTGCGCAACAATTCGGCCGGCGAATAGTTGGTCAATGACTTCAGCTTACGATAAAATTGCACTCGGCTTAGCCCCATCGCCGAAGCCAAATCCTCAACCGACAAATCAGGCTCCGACATCCTCTCTTGCAAAATCTCTGCAAAGCGATTGTAAAACTCATTGTCGATATCTTTGGGCAACACCTTATGGCACTCAGCCGATTGTTGTGGTGCAATAGCCGGCAACGCGTCTTGGCTTGCCTGCTTAATACGCTTGCGGTTTTCAATCAGAGATTGACAACGCGACAATAAAACTTTCGAATTAAACGGCTTCGACAAATATCCGTCAGCGCCGGCATCATAGCCCTCAACGCGTTGCTCATCAAGCGAACATGCCGTCAGCATCAATATCGGAATATGCGACGTCGTCACCTCACCCTTCAATCTGCGACAAGTCTCCATACCGTCAATACCCGGCATCATCACATCGCAAATTATCAAATCAGGAATATATTTCGAAGCAAGCTTTATGCCTTGTCCTCCGTTTGAAGCTTGTATCACAGTATATTTATCCGACAAAAGCCCATGCACCAACGTGCGTATGTCGGCATTATCGTCAATGACAAGTATTGTCGGCGTTGATTCATTGATAGTCACCTCTTCTGCCTCTACATCCGACAACTCCTCAGCCACCACTTCAGTCGTGATTTGTTTCGTGTGGGCTTGCACATCGTCGGCTATATGGCGTATCGGTATCGTGACCGTAAATGTCGAGCCGACACCCACTTCGCTCTCTACCGTTATCTCCCCATCGTGGAGCTGAACAAACGCTTTCACTAAAGCCAAACCGATACCAGAGCCTTGAGGATTTATCTTGTCGACCTGATAAAAACGATCAAAAATCAGTTTAACATCCTCAGCCGACATACCGCGACCCGTATCCGCCACAGCCATCATCAACTGATTGTCAACTACCGAAAACGACACTCTTATTTTGCCATTCTCAGGCGTAAATTTAAACGCATTCGACAACAAATTGAAGAATATTCGCTCAAACTTCTCTATATCGACAGCCATCTTAAACTCAGACGATTCATCCATATCAACCACGAGTTTTATATGCTTCTTCTGAGCTATTGTCTTAAACGATTCGCTCCAATCAGCCACATCATTGCGCAAATCTACCTCACTGAGGTTGAGCGTCAACTTGCCGTTCTCAAACTTCCTGAAATCGAGTATCTGATTGATTAGCCTCATCAATATTTTCACGTTCTTATCAGCCAAACGCATCAGCGTGCGCTGATGACCAGTCAGATTGTCCGCTTCAGCCACTTGCTCTACCGGGTCGGCAATCAACGTCAACGGCGTACGCAAATCGTGTGACACATTTGTGAAAAACATCAGTTTCGACTGCGTAGCGTCTTTAAGTTGTTGATACAAACTGTTGAGCTCGTCGCGCGACTCCTCAAGCTGATGATTTTGCTCATCGAGCTGCCGATTGCGTTCATTCAGTATGCGATGATTGCGCTCGCGAATCCAATATGCTCTTATGAGCAAGAATATCACCATAGCTAACAATATCAACATCGCTATCACTATATAGAGCATCGTCGCTTGAGCCGAATGTTGCGACCAATACGTATCTACCTGACGTTTTAGATATTCAATCTTCTCAGTCTCTGCTTTTAGCGCTTTGTTTTGCGACAGCAACAATTGAGCATTAGCGCGTGTGACAGCCATCTGCGTAGGTATGATATTGCGACGAGGATAAGTAGTGTCGCCTTTTACGATTTGCAAAGCCGTACGCAGCAACAATTCTCCCTCCGTTGGATAGAAAAACGTCGCGTCAATTACCCCTTCGGCTACAGCCTTTATACCAATCTCCGGAGCCGCATCCACGCCATAAACCAGCGTCTTATCCATATTGTGGCGCTTCAACGCCTCTGCCGCAGCTATAGCCATACGGTCGTTGTGGGCATATATCAAATCCACATCACGATATATATTCAAAAGCGAATCGGCCAAGCGCAGACTCTCATCATAATCCCAATTGCCCACGACCGAGGCCAAAATCTTTATACCGCCGTGACCGGTTACCTCATCCATAAACCCTTGATGGCGGTCGATAGCCGGAGTAGAACCGCTACGCCCACATATCTCTATTACCGAAAAATCATTCCCAAGATTCGACTTCGCGAGATTTGCCACCTGACGCCCGATAGCTCGGTTGTCGGCGCCCTGAAACGCCGTGTAGCACTCCTCAGTCGTATTGCGGTCAAACACTACGATGGGCACTCCCGACCGATAAACCTTGCGAATGATTGGCGTGATTGCCTCGGCCTCAATCGGCGAAGCTATAATCGCGTCAAAACCATTATCAAGAAAATATTGGATATCAGCAATTTGTCGATTTATATCATCATCGGCCGACCTTATCTCTACTTCAACATCGTCGTGAAGTATACATTCGCGATGTATCTCCTCGTTCATCTTGTTGCGCCAGTCGTCGCTACTACACTGCGACACACCTATACGATACAACCGCTCTTTGTGGCACGAAGACATTCCAAACGAGATAATCCCACAGAGTAAAATCCTTGTAATTAATTTAAATCGGTGCATAGAAATATGATATATATTAGCCTACGCCAAAGATAGTGATTATTACTTCAATATCAAAGTTTCATTTAATCCTAAATTCGTTTCATTGCAACAAATTTGATATTTTCTGACACGATTTTGATATTTTACAATATTATATAAGCCTAAATTTGCGTCAACGATAATCTTGAAAACAAATGTTATACATCTCACATGTAATGTTAGGTAATTAGAATTGATTTCCAATAGGTCAATTTCTTAGGTAGAAACGATTTTTTAAGAATACAACAAACCGACTAAATATATCAACAACATGAAAATCTTCGCCAACTATCGCCTGATTGCTTCTCTGACTGCCGCCATCGCGCTGTCAGCCTCTGCCGCCGACCCCGGCCTCGACATCACGCAACTCGGCACTACAAATACTATTATCCGCGTCAACAAGCCCGCCCACTATATCTTGCTCCCCATCGAAGAAAGTGTCCCCGATGCCCGCATCGACGTCCTCGTCAACGGCAACGTGCAACGCACCTTCTACGCTCGCCTCGCAAACAATACAGTCGACTACAGCGTGCCTTTCGACCTTACTCCTTACACATCGCAGGGCAATGTCATCCTCAACGTCGTCTCTCAAAGCAATCGCTCTCTTTCGCGCGAAGCCGCCGACAACATCTGCTGGGAAGACATCGCCCTTACCGATACTTTCGACACTACCAATACCGAAAAATATCGCCCCATCTACCACCACACCCCACTCTATGGCTGGATGAACGATCCCAACGGCATGTTCTACAAAGACGGCGTTTGGCATCTCTACTTCCAATACAACCCCTACGGCTCAAAATGGCAAAACATGACATGGGGCCACTCGACATCTACCGACCTCGTCAACTGGCATCAACAACCCAACGCCATTGAGCCCAACGGTCTCGGCTCAGTGTTCAGCGGTAGCGCTGTTGTCGACCACAACAACTCAGCCGGCTTCGGCAAAGACAACATCATCGCCATCTACACCTCGGCCGGCGAAAGCCAAATCCAAAGCCTCGCCCACAGCGACGACGACGGTGCCACTTTCGACATCTACCCCGGCAATCCCATTATCACCACCTCTCGCGAAGCACGCGACCCGAATATGTTTTGGAACGACGAAATCGGCAAATGGAACCTCGTGCTCGCCGGTGCCCTCGACCATGAAATACTTATCTACTCCTCGCCCGACCTCAAAAACTGGACGCTCGAAAGCTCATTCGGTAAAGGCTACGGCGGTCAAGACGGCGTTTGGGAATGTCCCGATTTAGTCAAGCTCCCCATCAAAGACACCAACAAATCAAAATGGGTATTAATCTGCAACATCAACCCCGGAGGCCCATTCGGCGGTAGCGCTACACAATATTTCGTCGGCGACTTCGACGGCCACAAATTCACCTGCGACAATGCCGTCAACGAAACACGTTGGATGGACTATGGCAAAGACCATTATGCCGCCGTCACATGGAGCAACGCCCCTCAAAATCGCCATACCGCCATCGCATGGATGAGCAATTGGCAATACGCCAACGAAGTGCCCACAATGCAATTCCGCAGCGCCAACACCCTTCCTCGCGACCTTCAACTTTTCCGCGCCTACGACGGCGACCTATATCTCTCAGTCACTCCCGCCAAAGAAGTCGAGTCTCTACGTGGCGACAAAGCCAACTACGGTGCAACCATCGTTGGCGACAACACCGTGGCCTACTCTCTGCCTACCGACAACGACGGAGCTTGCGAAATCAACCTCGACTACAACCTCAAAGGCGCTCAAGCTCTACAATTAGTCCTCTCCAACGACCTCGGCGAAAAAGTTGAAATGAGATTCGACTTGCGCAAACGCACCTTCCAAATGAATCGTCAAGAAAGCGGTGCCACCAAGTTTAGCAAACACTTCCCGACCGCCACTATTGCACCGACACTCAGCAAGTCATCATCAGGCACTCTCCGTCTGTTTATCGATCGCTGCTCTATCGAAGCCTTCGACGGCGACGGCCATTTCGCCATGACCAACCTCGTATTCCCGACATCGCCATATACCACACTGACCCTTTCAGCCGAAGGTGGCAAAGCTCGCATCTCCAACCTCGACATTTACTCTATCACCACTGAAAAATAATCTCTAAACATCATGCATACTCAAACCTCCATCCCCTCAGGCCGCAAATCCTCACTGGCTCAACTAATCCCGGTGATGCTATGCTTCTTCGCCATGGGTTTTGTCGACCTCGTCGGCACCGCATCCAACTATGTGCAAAAAGACCTCAATCTTACCGACTCACAAGCCAACCTATTCCCCTCGCTTGTATTCTTCTGGTTCTTAATCTTTGCCGTCCCAACCGGACTCCTAATGAACCGCATCGGACGTAAGAAAACCGTGCTGCTTAGCCTCGCCGTCACTTTGATATCGCTCATCATCCCACTCTTTGGCGAAAGCTTCACCATCATGCTCATCGCGTTCTCATTGCTTGGCATCGGCAACGCCTTGATGCAAACCTCTCTCAATCCCCTCGTGAGCAACCTTATCAACCCTCAGCGTCTGGCCTCTACTCTCACCTTTGGCCAATTCGTTAAAGCAATAGCATCATTCCTCGCTCCGATAATCGCATCATGGGGCGCAACTACCCTCGTCCCCACATTCGGCCTAAATTGGCGTGTACTCTTCCCCATCTACGCCGCCGTCTGCATCCTCTCTATTGCCATGCTCGGCGCAACACCTATCGAAGAAGAGCGTCAAGAAAAAGCTTCGAGCGTCACCGACTGCCTTAAGCTCCTCGGCCGTCCGTTCATACTGCTCTGCTTCCTCGGCATCATGTGCCATGTAGGCATAGATGTCGGAACCAACACTACCGCCCCCAAACTTTTGATGCAACAAGGCATACCCTTGGAAGATGCAACCTTCGCCACAAGCGTCTACTTCATCTTCCGTACAGTCGGATGCCTCTCCGGCTCACTGATACTTCGCCAAGTATCATCCAAAATATTCCTCGCAGTCAGCGTCATCATGATGCTCATCGCAATGGTCTCTCTCCAAATCTTCACCTCCGAAATCGCCGTCTACATAGCCATCGCCCTTATCGGATATGGCAACTCCAACGTCTTCTCAATCATATTCTCCGAAGCCCTCAACAACGAGCCTCAGCACAAAAACGAAGTCTCCGGCCTGATGATTATGGGCCTGTTTGGCGGCACAATCTTCCCCCTTGCAATAGGCTTCGCAAGCGACACAGTTGGCAGCCAAGCCGGTGGCGTAGCAGTAATGACCGTAGGCGTCGTCTACCTCCTCATTTATATGTTAAAACTTAAAACCAAATAATCCCCCCATGAAAGAATTTATAGTAGGTATCGGCGAAGCCCTCTGGGATATGCTTCCCGAAGGCAAAAAACTCGGTGGAGCGCCCGCCAACTTCGCCTATCACATCTCACAATTCGGCCTCAACGGATGCGCTGTCAGCGCCATCGGCGACGACGACCTCGGGCACGAAATCATCGACCAACTCGACGCTCGCCACCTCAACCGCCAAATCGACGTCGTCCCCTATCCAACCGGCACCGTACAAGTTGAAATCGACCAAGCCGGCATACCTCAATACGACATCAAAGAAAACGTAGCTTGGGACAACATCCCCTACACCGAAACCCTCGACGCCATCGCTAAAGAAACCAAAGCCGTTTGTTTCGGTTCATTGGCACAACGTTCTGAAGTATCGCGCAATACCATCAACCGATTCATCGACGCCATCCCCGCAGCCAACGACCCTCTGATTGTCTTCGATATCAACCTCCGACAAGGCTTCTACTCAAAAGACACCATTTGCAACTCCATACGCAAATGCAACATACTAAAAATCAACGACGAAGAGCTTATTACAGTCAGCCGTCTGTTTGGCTACCCAGGCATTGACCTCCAAAACAAATGCTGGATTATCCTCGGCAAGTACAATCTCAAAATGCTCATCCTCACCTGTGGCGTAAACGGCAGCTACGTTTTCACCCCCGGCAACGTATCTTTCGTTAAGACTCCCAAAGTCGAAGTTGCCGACACCGTCGGCGCCGGCGACTCTTTTACCGCTTCATTCATCGCCTCAATCATCAAAGGCAAAACAATCGCCGAAGCCCACCACACCGCCGTCAACGTCTCAGCATACGTATGCACCCAAAACGGCGCAATGCCTACCTTACCCACAGAGTACACAAAATAAGACATTCACATACCACCGACTACAGTGGCGGGCGAGATTATTCTCACCCGCCACTCTATTTTCTCGAAAAACACCATCAATTTGCTTTGAATCCACTTTGAAAAAGTTTAGATAAAATTTTCGTATTAGAGCTGATTTCCTGTTCTTTAAGTATTTTAATATTTTGATTTTATATACTATTAAATTCCAACAGCCCACATTGCTATAAATCATTAATAATTTTGCGGTGCAACAAAATCAATCCTATTTACCTAACAAAATTACACATGAAAAAATTCTTTACACTTTTAGCTTTAACCGCAGCTGCCTTCTCAGCACAGGCAAGCCACTCAATCTACATTCAGAACTTGACTGAATGGAGCGATGTGAAGCTCTATGCATGGGCAACAGATGCAGATCAAATCATGGGCGAATGGCCCGGCGCGGCTGCTACGTCTACCGAAACCATCAACGGAGTTAACTTCCTCAAGTTCGTCACTCCCGACACAGCCGACGGCACAACATACAACTTCATCGTCAATGACGGTAAATACGAAAACGCCCTGCAAGTCGACCTTGCCACTCTGACACTCGACAAAGACTACTACTACGCTACCAACGGAACAAAGGTAGCTGAAGTTGACCCCCAAAATCCCGGAAACGTCGAATTTACCGATGCTGAATATACTATCTATGTCGACGACCAATCAGGTTGGAATCAACTCAACATCTACGCTTGGAGCACAGGCAATCCCGAACTCTTCGGCACATGGCCCGGATACCAAACTCCCGGCACTATAACAATCAGCGGCACCACCTACAAAACCTACCCAATGACCGATTCTACCGCTAAATACAATCTTATTTTCAACGACGGTACAAATCAGTTCAACGGCCCCACAATCTCTATCGACCGCGACTACTACTTCAAGGTTACTTCTTCAAACTACGAAGAACTGCCCAACCCGAATGCAACTATCTACCACATCTACATCGAAAACAAAACCGGATGGAAAAATTTCTACGTATATTCATGGAACGAATATAAGAATGAAATATTTGGCAGTTGGCCCGGCTCAACTTCTGCAACTACACAAACTATCGACGGTATCGAATACCTCGTATTCAGCTACGAAGGTGTAGAAAACGGCACTGCCAACCTGATCTTCCACAACAACGACGGCACTCAATACGACGCTGCTACAATCTCGCTCAACAGCGACCACTACTTCACCGCTTATAGCGACAACTATACTACCGGCGTTGAAGCCATCACAGCTGCCGACAACAATGCCACAGTTGAATACTACAACCTCCAAGGCGTGCGCGTAAGCAATCCTACCACCGGACTTTACATCCGTCGCCAAGGCTCTTCCATCGAGAAAATAATGGTTAAATAAAATCCCCTCTATCTATGCAGAGCTCTACACAATGCGAGCTCTGCATAGTTTAGAATCTCAAAAATCCTTAATGACATGACCCGAAGATTTACACAACACTTTATTTTGGCATTGGCAGTCCTTGCGAGCGTCTTCGCCTCGGCTGCTGCCGACAAAACCGACGTACGCACCTCTACCAATCGCGTTATCTATGAGGTGTTTGTCCGCAACTTCTCTTCTGAAGGCAATCTTGCCGGAGTGACAGCGCAAATACCGCGTTTAAAACAACTTGGCGTAGATGTAGTTTGGCTCATGCCTATCTATTCTCCCGGCCTTACCGACCGTTGGGGAACATACGCCAGCCCATACGCAGTAAGAGACTATAAAGGTATCGACCCCGACTACGGCACAGCTGACGACCTCCACACTCTCGTCACCACAGCCCACAACAACGGCATCGAAATCTGGCTCGATTGGGTCGGCAATCACACATCTACCGATCACGCATGGGTAACTTCCAATCCCGAATATTACGTCGGTGGCACAAGCCCGCAACACCCCTTCAATTGGAGCGACGTTTATCAGCTCGATTACTCTAATAGTGGCTTAAGAGCTGCTATGATTGACGCCCTTAAATATTGGGTCACCGAATTTGACATCGACGGCTACCGCTGCGACTATGCCGAAGGCGTAGCTCGCGACTTCTGGGCTGAAGCCCGCTCGGCAGTCAATGCTATTAAAGATATCACCTGGCTGGCTGAAAGCGGTGGCGAAGGCGACGCTGCCCTGCTGGTAAAGGAAACTTTCGACTACAACTACGCTTGGGCCTACAACGACGCGCTTCTGAGCATCGGCTCCGGCGAAAACGTTTCTTACCTCGCCGAACAATCTTACAACCTCCACTATCCGTCGGATGCTGCCAACTACACCGGCAAATCGCGCATGGTCTACCTCTCAAACCACGATGTCGTGCAAGACAAAGGTGGCACAGAAGACCGCCACTTCGGCGACAACCTCAACCCAATGACCGTGCTCGAGTTTACAATTTATGGTATGCCTCTTATCTACAACGGTCAAGAAGTGAAATATTCTTCAGCTGCCGTTTCATTGGCCGAGAAAACTCCTATCAATTGGAATGGCGACAGCTCCATGACTGAGCTGATTACCAAACTCGCCTACTTGAAACATACCGAACCCGCTCTGCGTACCGGTGCTGAAAGCGGCGACCTCATCAACCATACCGCATCAAGCTCTTCGGTCTACGTCTACGAACGTCGCAACTCCGACCAAAGCGTCGTAGTGATGCTCAACTTTGGCAGCAGCGCCACGACATTCAACGTCACATCCTCACTGCCTCAAAACACTTTCACAGAAGTGTTCACCAGCCAAACAGTCGACTTTGCTTCTACTGCAAGCTTCACCCTCCCCGCTCACGGATATGCAGTCTACGTAAAAGACGACAACGAAAGTCTCAAAACCAACGAAATTACAATCACTTTCGTTCGCCCTTCATCATGGACAAACACACCCAACGTCCATGTTTACTACTATAACGAGTCTACCGGCAAAGATGTCACCTTGGTCGACAGCCAAGCTATGACACAGGTTGCCGGTAGCCCCGACACCTTTCAATACGTTGTGAAAAATCCGGTCGACGGATACAACGTGATGTTTAACAACGGCGGCTGGAGCAACGGTAAAAGCGACGGCAGCTACTATGAAGAGGAAGCCGGCGACTACACCTACACCCTCAACTCAAGCCTGCAAGTGATTCGCTACTCTGAAGAATCTACCGACACACCTACCCCGACAAATCAAATCACAATCACCTTTGTGCGTCCTTCGTATTGGAGCAATACTCCAAACGTCCACCTATACTACTACGACTCTACTCTCAACAAAGACGTTGCTCTTATCGACAACCAAGCCATGACAAAAGTAGATAACAGCAGCAATACATACCAATACGTTCTTACAAACCCAGTTGACGGCTACACCGTAATGTTCAACAACGGTGGCTGGAGCAACGGACAAAGCGATGGCGGCTATTACGAATCTGTTGCCGGCGATTACACATATTCTCTCGATGATTCCAAAAAAGTAATCCGTTATACAATCACTACGACTCCCGACGACGGATACTATCTCTATATCGACAACCAAACAGGTTGGGGCTCAAACCTTCGCATCTATGGTTGGGCCAACAGCGAAGATGAGCTCTTCGGATCTTGGCCCGGCTCTGCTACCACATCAACAAAAACAGTAGGCAATACCACCTACGAAGTTTTGAAATTTCCCGACTCTGCCATAGGCAAAACTTACAACTTGATTTTGAGCAACAACGGCGACAGCTCTACTCAGCTTGCCGACTATGTTGTAACGATTCAAAGCGACTACTACATTACAGCCACCAAATCGGGCGTAACAACAGCCGTTGACCTCGTCAACGCCGACAACAACGAAAAGAATGAATACTATAATATGCAAGGAATAAGAATGAACGCTCGCGATAGCATCAACGGCATATATATCAAGAAAAATGGGACTACGACTTCTAAGGTATTAGTGAAATAAAAGGAAGAAAGACGATAATGTTAAACCTATGAGGCTCGGTGGCTGTGAAGCTACCGAGCATTATTTTGTATTACCGGTTATTAGAGCTTGAACACAAGACGCTGAACTCCGTCTTGATAACGGCTGCTCGTGATGCGAAATTGGCCAATCTCTGACGTGCGAGCCACATGTGTGCCCGCGCATAGACACTGGTCAAAATCTCCAACATGAACTACACGGACAGTATCTGACGCACCTTCAGGCAATCTACTCATGTCAAATCGTTGGCGAGCTTCCTCCTGCGAAATATACTCCTCTGTGACCTCCACATCGCGAGCAATCACATCGTTGACATAACTCTCAAGCGAACGAAGGTCATCATCTGTCAACGGTTGGCTCAAATGATAATCGAGCTTCGACTTAGTGCGCTCTACATGGGCGTTGAATGCCCTACCACATCCATAGCGGCGAGCCATTTCGCCGTTGAGAATATGCTCGGCAGTGTGCATCGGTGGATACTCCTGCTTATTGTGCTGATTTAATATCGGTTCTTGCATCGTCATAATCAAAATTTAAAGCCACACCCTATATAACCGCCATGGGTGATAAAATCGCCCGTATCGCGTACCGAATCCAATCCCGAATAAAGATAATAGTTAGACACGTTATAGCCTAAAGTAGCGATGAAACGGCCAAACTGGAAGTTTAAGCCACACTTTACGTCCCAGCTACATGGGCGCGAATGATAGCTGTCGCATGCTCCCGGCGATAGAATCATACCGGGCTCTGCAAACAAAAACATGCCACCGGTGCCGTTACGCCATTTTATCAGACAAGGAGAGCGAAAAACAACGGCCGGATTAAACTTGAAGCGCTTTACACCGCCGTCGACAATCAAGTCGTCCCAATAGTAGTCGTCATCCCAGTCGTCCCAATCGCGATACTCAGGTATCTCCCCTACCATGCCAATGCTCACCTTTACTCCTACAAACTGATTAGGGAAATAAGCCACGCCCAAATCGAGATTGTAGCCGTCGGTATTAAGGCCAAAATTGAGATTAATCTCCCAATTGTTTTTCTCTCCATCTACGATAAGCGACTGCGCATTTACATTGAAACTCAACAGAGATAGCAACGATAGAATAAATAATTTGAGACGTTTCATGACTAAGCAATGTTTCTTTTACGCCATAAAATTAGCTCAAATTATTTACCGCCACAATAGCTACCGCCTAAAAGTTGCAATCATAGAGCGTAGTTTCGCCCGACTGAAGCGAGCGAGCTACATCTATCAGGCGCTGGTTTGACGATCCGCGAAATTGTAATGAAATATCTCTAAGCGACTCTACAAAAGGCCCGTCAACAATCACATCGACATACACGAGCAAACGCTCTACATTGGGCAGTCGCAACACTTGTTCAAAAGTATAGCCGGTATAAAGCCAAATACGATAGCCTGCCGACGATAGCGCTGATGCCAACTCTGTCACGGCGGGAAGCTGCATCAATGGGTCTCCACCGGAGAGAGTCACATTAAAGCCATTCTCCTCAACCACCTCCATGATCTCAGGAATTGTCATCGCATTGCCACCATCAAAATCCCACGACTGAGGGTTGTGGCAACCGAGGCAATGATGGCTACAGCCGGCCAGATAGATTGATGTACGCAAGCCCGGGCCATCAACAGAAGTGCCCGGCATAATGTCGAGCACTCTTAATGTATTATTGTTTGACATTGACAATATTGTTAACTTATTTATGGACTACGCGGTCTTTGAGTTCGGCCAACTTAGCCTTATTCCAACGATCGGTGGTGCCGACCAAGTAACCGGTGATACGTTGCAGCTTGTCGATTTGCGTCGAACCACATTTCGGGCACACTTCAAGCGATTCTTGAGCATCCTCATAACCGCAGCACATACAACGGTTGCGATTGTGATTTACAGAGCCGTAACCAATGTTGTATTGGTCCATAAGCGAGACGATGTCGGCAATGGCTTGAGGGTTGTGTGTGGCATCGCCGTCAATTTCTACATAGAAGATGTGACCACCGGCTGTAAGTTCGTGATAAGGAGCCTCAACTTGTGCCTTATGACGCGGAGAGCACTTGTAGTAAACCGGCACGTGGTTTGAGTTTGTATAGTAAATCTTATCGGTAATACCGGGGATGATGCCAAATGATTTACGGTCTTTCTCGGTAAACTTGCCTGAAAGTCCTTCGGCCGGAGTTGCCAAAATAGAGAAGTTGTGTTGATATTTCTCTGAATATTCGTTGGCGCGACTTCTCATGTGAGAAACAATCTTCAACCCGAGTTTTTGAGCTTCTTCCGACTCGCCATGGTGTTTACCAACCAAAGCAATCAAACACTCGGCCAGGCCGATGAAACCGATGCCAAGAGTGCCTTGATTAATAACGCTCTCAATCGTATCTTCGGGTTTGAGGCCATCTGTACCATTCCAAAGACGCGACATCAACAGAGGGAACTGTTTTACCAGCGCTGTCTTTTGGAAGTTGAAACGATCACATAGTTGACGAGCTGTGACATCGAGCATTTCGTCGAGTTTCTTGAAGAAAAGTTCGATACGCTCATTCTTATCAATGATAGGCATGCACTCAATAGCGAGGCGCACGATATTGATAGTAGAGAAGCTGAGGTTGCCACGGCCGATTGACGTTTTATCGCCAAAGCGATTTTCAAATACACGTGTGCGGCAGCCCATAGTTGCTACTTCATAGAGGTAACGCTGCGGGTCATCGGCACGCCATTTTTCGTGTTGATTGAAAGTGGCGTCGAGGTTAACAAAGTTGGGGAAGAAACGACGTGCAGTAACCTTGCAAGCCTCTTTATATAAGTCATAGTTACGGTCGCCGGGGAGGAAGTTGACGCCACGTTTTTTCTTCCAAATCTGGATGGGGAAAATGGCCGTTGCGCCGTTGCCTACGCCTTCATAAGTTGAGCGGAGCAATTCACGAATGATACAACGTCCTTCGGCCGACGTGTCGGTACCATAGTTTATCGAACTAAATACTACCTGATTGCCACCACGTGAATGAATAGTGTTCATATTGTGGATAAAGGCCTCCATAGCTTGATGAACGCGACCCACGGTTTTGTTGATTGCATGCTGTTGCAAGCGCTCTACACCTTCAAGACCTTCGAGGGGCTTAGAAATAAAGTCGTCGATTTTGGCATCATAAAGAGCCGAAAGGTCGTCGCCGGTAAGCGCTTCAAGAGTCTTAATCTCTTCGATATATGACGATCTCACGTAGGGAGCGAGATAGAAGTCAAATGCCGGAATAGCCTGGCCACCATGCATCTCGTTTTGAGCAGTCTCCAACGAGATACAAGCGATGATGCTGGCCGTTTCGATACGTTTTGCCGGACGAGATTCGCCGTGACCGGCCACGAAACCGTGAGAAAGGATACGATCAAGGGGGTGCTGCACGCAAGTCAAACTTTTTGTCGGATAATAGTCCTTATCGTGGATGTGAAGATAGCCATGCTTGACAGCGTCGCGTGCTTCATCTGTCAACAGATAGTCGTCGACAAAAGGCTTGGTCGTTTCGCTCGCAAACTTCATCATCATACCGGCAGGCGAGTCGGTATTCATGTTGGCATTTTCGCGCGTTATATCATTGTTTTTAGCCTCAATGATTTCGAGGAACATATCGCGAGTTTTAGCTCTACGCGCAATGCTGCGTTTGTCACGATAGGCAATGTAGCGTTTTGCGACCTCCTTGCGAGGGCTCTTCATCAATTCAAGCTCAACTCTGTCTTGAATCTCTTCGACTGACATCTGTTCATTGCCGGTAGCATAAATACGGTCTGTGATTTTATGTATCAACGCCTCATCTTCGCCAAGCTCGGTTTGTAACATAGCTTTACGAATTGCGGCAACTATTTTCTCTTCATTGAAGCCGACGATACGTCCGTCGCGCTTGATGACAGTCTGGATCATTTGTATAAAAAGTGGATAGAGTGGTAAAAAATTTCTGGTTGAACTAATTGTTCAGCAAAGCTACTAAGATTCACCAAGAGGTGCAACATTAAACCATAAAAGTTTCCCAAACTTTTCTAATTTGGAAAGCCATTCAATGCCGCATTTAGCGTAAACTCCTGTGTATATTATATTTACAGCCAAGACAGTTTACACTATTCTAAATAAGAGCAAATAATTGTTGCTATTTTAATACTCCAAGCAGTTGTAAATGCTTTATATCAGCCGATTTCAGGCCCGATTCCTCAAGTGGAATAGACTCGTTAAGGTCGTTGAGGTAGACCGGTCGTGGCGAACGATATTTTGTGCTCGCGATAGACTCGCTTTCGTCGCCATATTTTGTGTCGATACCGGCTACATCGAGCAACGTGAAGAATATCGATTGCGACGGAGCCACATACTTGTTGACATTGCTACGCATCGATTGCATATGGTCGGGATAACTGTCAACATACTCAGCCGTAGCCCAAGCTATAAGCGGCACATGGAGCTGATAGTAGGTCGGCACTGGAGAAGCATGGAGAAATCTCTCGCGCTCATCGTCGAAGATATCCTCACCGTGGTCGGAGGTGTAAAGCACAACCGACTTAGCATGAGTGGCCGCGATAGCATTGTATATATCATCGAGCATCGCATCAGTGTATCTGATAGTATTATCGTAGGCATTTACCAGTTGAGAACGCAGTTTGGCATTGGCGTCGGAAGCGCCGTCGGGCAAGAAGTAAGCATAGCCGTTGGTATAACGCTCTTTATAGTTAAAGTGAGAGCCGTAGGCATGCAAAACGATAAACTGCTTATTATGAACCGAGTCGGCAAGCTGTTGCTTCAGGAGGTCAACAAGGCGATGGTCGTAATGCTCGTGAACGCCGAGATACGATACGGTATCGGCTTCTTCACAGAAGAATTGAGTGTATGAATGGTTTTTAGCCTGATTGGAAAAAACGGCCGTATAATAGCCTGCCTCTTTAAAGGCAGTGATAATACTCTTGCGATACCTGATAGAATCGTAGTCGGATGGCCGAGTCACAGTCAACATCATTGGCACGCATTTGTGGGTAGTGTTAGATTGGCTGACAGCCTTTGGGAAAGCGACAATGTCGTGGCGTTGGCTCAAGCGTGGATTTGTTTGGCGCTCATAGCCAAACAACTGCCAGTCGATAGCGCGAGAGGTCTCCCCTATCACCAATACATAAACTTCTTTATCGTCGGCAGGATGCGTATCGCGCGCGCCATATTTATAGTCTTTGCAGGTGTTTCGATAGTTGACACTCTCCGATATACGTGTTAGCGCAGTAACGATATTTGAAATTACATTAAACGGATATAGATTGCGGCTGACGGCGTAACGAGGGCCAACCAATTGAGCTACTATAGTAAATATAATTCCGACAACAAATGTTATCATGCCAAATCTGAAAGCCTTCTTTCTGAATGTTTCGGCCGAACATATTTTCTTCCACGCCAGGTAGGCCGCCCACAAAATCAAGGGAATATACACCAAAGCCACAAATAGCATTGGCACATGCAAGTTGCTCAACAACTCTGTCGCTTCCGACGGGCTGGTAGTAACGCAGTTGATAAGCATATCGACCGCAATAATCGACTCACCATATAGATACAACACCACTACTTGAAAGCTATTCATCATGATAAATATAAACATGATAAATAGAGCCACACCGGTGCGCCTGACCTTGCTTATTATCAACGAATATATAGCGAGGGGCACTAAAATATTTGCGATTTTGGCCCATATACCCATCGGTTCGGTGACATCGAGGAATATATTGGGCATTATCATTGCAATCACATAAATAACGCCAAAAATATTGGCATTATTAAAAAAGCGCTTTATCTTATCTATAGTTAGTTTGTTAGTCATAAATGATGAAATAGCCGATATAGGCTACTACCTTGGTTTATTATTATTCTTAGAAGGCTTCATTTAAGTTAAACACAACTCCGGTTTCTCCTTTACCGAAGCCCAAATCGAGACGGACATTCACTCGTTTTTTAAATTCCCAGCGATATCCGATGCCAAAATTAGGTAAAATTTGTCTACTATGCAACTCGCTGAACGTGGGGAATACCGTTCCGGCGCCTACCCATGCAACGACACTATTTCGATGCCAAACATGCTGACGCAATTCTACGCAAGCATCAATTTCGTTTTTATCACGATAACGGCCTTCATAATATCCTCGCATAGAGTGGCTACCGCCAAAAGTTGCCAACATACTCCATGGCGTGTTGCCATAGGTAAACATAGCATGAGCCTGACAAGCAATGATTGCATCGCGCCAGGCACCGAAATAATGACTCACAGTAAATTCGGTGCTGCTAAAACAATATTTATTGGCGAGAAATCGAGGATAGAATCGTTGTTCAAATCCGGCATACCAACCACAATAGGCATTCGACATGAAGTCGCGAGAATCGTAAAAGAAATTGAAGCCAACACCATAGTTAATGGTGCGAAGCCGTTGTCCATCCCATAAATCCCATTGGTCATTGTCGCCGGCTTTACTATAATTAAAGCCAATCGCCGGGCCTACATAGAGATTGCGTAGCGGTTGAAATTCGAGACTCGCATTGAGCTTTGAATTGAGCAGTAGATAGTCGGTTTCGTTGCTATCGTGGCGTGCCGTCTCATAGCCTATACCCCAAAAATAGCTCGGGAACGAATTGAAATATACCTTATAATTAATACGATACTTGTCGCCGGGCGCAAAATGCGAGCCTTTAATGCCAAATAGATAAAATCCGGTAATGGAAAACTCAGAGTAGAGAGTAGCATTCGAAAGCGATGTCAGCGAATCTCCGAAACGACTTTTATATAGAGCTGCGCCAAGCAAACCGATACTCAACTTGGTATCGTTTGAATATGAAGGGCCACCGATAAAACTAAAATCGAGTTTTTTGTTGGAAGGGGGCTTATTTGACTCTTCAAAATAGTGAACCACTTTTTGATAAAGATTGCGTTTTTTCGCCACAACCGTATCAGTCGTATTCGGCAACGTATCAACAGATTGCAACTCTTGTGCAGATATTTCAGACACAACAGAGACAAGCAGTAGGATGAATAAATAAATACGTATGCCAAACATGGACGCAAATTTAGCAAAAATTCTTAACTTTGTGAATTGAAAGACGCATATCTAACCAAATAAAACACGAATGTTACAGTCACGAAGTTCCATATTACTATTGGCCTCGATAATGAAAAAGCGAGGATATCGTATTGTAGCATCTCCGGGTTCGCGCAATATGCCGATTATTTCGGCTATGCGTGAAGTAGGCGACATAACTACTATACTCGACGAACGCACGGCCGCATTCTATGCTATCGGAGCATACGACGCTGCCCCCGGAAACATAGCGTTGGTATGCACCTCAGGCTCTGCCCTACTCAACTATGCTCCCGCGATTGCCGAAGCATACTTTCGGCGTGTACCTCTAATCGTAATCTCAGCCGACCGCCCCAAAGAGAGCCTCAACCAAAATCATGGACAGACAATCGACCAATATGGCGCACTGAACAATATCGTTTGCCACAGCATATCATTGGATGACTTTATCGGCGACGACACGCAATATGCCAAAGCGGCAATCGACATAACATCAGCCTTTGACATTTGCAATAGGCTGCAACGCCCGGCACATATCAACATACATATTGCCGAGCCGCTTATTGCCTACACCTCTGCCGACTACGACATTGCCGACTCTGCCGAAAAGGCCGACACAATTGCATCCAAAGATGTATTAAAAGATGTATTCACCGAGCCAAGAACCATGCTGTTTGCCGGGCAATTGTTCTTCAACGACAATATAATTAAAGCGATTGAATATCTCGGCGACAAGCGCGGTGTAGTCACAATTGCCGAGCATGTAGCCAATTGTAAAACGCCGACGGCAATCGGCCAAATTGATGCCCTGCTGACCGAGATTCCGATCAACGAACTGCAACTGATTTTACCGGGTAGGATTGTTTGCATGGGCGGAGCACCAATGAGCCGTAAGCTGAGGGAATTTATCAAAAAATACGACATCCCCACAACATACATAGGCGTGGAGAAATGCAATGTCGATAGCTTTGGCACACTGACCGAGCAAATCGGTATGCACCCCCACGACTACTTCTCTCGATTTATCAGTCAAGAGTCAAGTCTCACGGCAGAGAATACCGACAAAGCATATTTCAATGCTTGGCACAGATACGCAACTAAAGCTCAAATCTCTACGAAGCAATTTGTAGAGAGCGCTCCGTGGTCTGACCTGAAAGCCATCTCCGACATCATATCGTATGCCAAGCAATTAAACAAGCCATACAATCTGCAACTATCCAACGGCATGACCGTGCGATATGCCGACCTCAACGACTGTCGCCATTTCCTCAGAGTGTCGGCCAATCGTGGCGTAAACGGCATCGACGGCTCTTCCTCGACAGCAATCGGCTTTGCCGACAACACAAAAGTGCCAACCCTATTCATAACAGGCGACTTAAGCGCTCGCTACGACATCGGCGCACTCTTGAACCTGCAAATCCCACATAGTTTTAAAATGGTTGTTATCAACAACTCAGGAGGCGACATTTTCCGTTGCATTAACGCCACTCGCTCGGTTGACTTTCGCGAGCAATATCTGACGATGCCCGGCCAATTTGATTGGGAAGCTATCGCCAAAGCCGCATCGCTAAAATATTTCTACGCCGAAAACCAAACATGGCTCCAATCGTGCCTCGACGAATTTTTCGCCGACTACTCAGGGACGGCATTATTGGTAATCGACACTCAAGGCGTCGACAATGCCTCGGTTATAAAACACTACTACGAACGAAACAATTAAAACACTATAAATCATGAGCAACCACAATTGGACTACAATCAAGGAGTATGAAGACATTCTCTTTCAACGCCTCGGCAAGATTGCCAAAATAACGATAAATCGTCCACGCGTCTATAACGCATTCCGCCCACAGACCAACTTTGAAATGCTCGACGCTATGGCCTACTGCCGAGAGTCGGCAGATGTCGGCGTCGTAATTCTCACCGGTGCCGGCGACAAAGCGTTTTGCTCGGGTGGCGATCAAAACGTAAAAGGTGTCGGAGGATACATCGACAGCAACGGCACGCCTCGTCTCAACGTCCTTGACCTTCACAAAGCCATACGCTCGATACCCAAGCCGGTAATAGCTATGGTCAACGGCTATGCTATTGGTGGCGGTAACGTACTGCAAGTGGTGTGCGACTTGACCATCGCGTCAGACAATGCTCGCTTCGGACAAACCGGCCCGAAGGTAGGCAGCTTTGATGCCGGGTTCGGCTCAAGCTATCTTGCCCGCTGCGTCGGCCAGAAGAAAACACGCGAAATATGGTTCCTATGCCGCCAATACACCGCGCAAGAAGCCCTCGAGATGGGCATGGTCAACAAGGTGGTGCCTCTCGACCAACTCGAAGATGAGACAATTAGTTGGTGTGAAACGATACTTTCACGCAGCCCGATGGCGATACGCATGATTAAACGTGCACTCAATGCCGAACTCGACGGACAACGCGGCCTTATGGAGTTTGCCGGCGACGCTACATTGATGTATTATCTTATGGCCGAAGCTCAAGAGGGCAAAAACGCATTCCTCGAAAAACGCGACCCCGACTTTGATCAATTCCCCAAATTCCCGGGATAATGCTCCGCGCTGAGTGGACGCCTTACGTCCTCGATTTCTTGTTTTTAGCTCGCACATCTCGCTCAGATATGCGCCAAAAGTCGACTTATTTCATAAAAATATACGACGATGAGACGCCTGAGCGATATGGCATAGGCGAAGCTGCGCTGTTTCGTGGGCTGAGCGCTGATGACACGCCCGACTACGAACACCTACTCAACAGATATTGCCACGACATCGACTCGCTAAAAGTCGAAGAAATTGCGCAATCGTCGATACGTTTCGGTATGGAAATCGCCTTTGCCGACCTACAATCGGGAGGCCTACGTCAACCATTTATGACGGATGCGTTCAAGCCTATTTCAATCAACGGATTGGTTTGGATGGGCGACAAAGCCACAATGATAAAACGATTGAAAGAGAAAATTGAGGCCGGATTTAAATGTATCAAATTGAAAATCGGCGGCATCAATTTCGACGACGAGATAGATATCATCAGCAGCATCCGCAGCGCCTTTTCGGCATCAGAACTTGAGATACGCCTCGACGCCAACGGGGCCTTCAATTCAGAGAATGCGTTGATTAGACTTTCTCGACTGTCGGCATACTCCATACATTCGTTGGAACAGCCGATAGCCAAAGGTAATATCTTGGAAATGGCAAAGATTTGCAAAGAATCACCCATTCCGATAGCCCTTGATGAAGAACTAATCGGCATGACAAACGACAGCGCCAAAGCCGACCTGCTCACAACTATAAAACCGGCCTACATAATATTAAAGCCGTCGCTGTGCGGAGGTTTCGCCGAGGCTGACAAATGGATTGATATAGCGACACAGCATGATATTGGATGGTGGGCCACGTCGGCGCTCGAATCTGATATCGGACTAAACGCTATTGCCCGTTGGCTCAGCCTTAAAAACTTCAATATGCGTCAAGGGCTTGGCACCGGCCAACTCTACGCCAACAACATTCCTTCTCCGCTGACGCTACAACAAGATAAACTCTGCTTTGACATCAACAAGCAATGGGATTTGTCGGCTATAAAATTTGCACAACGATGAACACGACGATGACAGCAACGATAATCGACCCGAAGTGTTTGGCTACAAAGTTTCTCGAGCAATGGCACAACGATGAGCCATACATCGTAGCCCACACATCAGGTTCTACCGGCGTCCCAAAAGCTATCAAGCTGCTTAAAAGCGATATGCGACTGTCGGCACAGATGACCAATCGCAAATTTGACATCTCCTGCAATTCGACATTGTTTCTACCTCTGTCGGTCGACTATATCGCAGGAAAGATGATGGTAGTGAGAGCATTGGAAGCCGGGTGCACACTCATCATCGAGCCGGCGTCAAACCATCCTATTAAGCAACAGCCAAAGGCTATCGACCTTATCTCGGTTGTACCGTCGCAAGTAAACAGCATATTGTCGAGGCCTCAATGTTTAGCTGCCATACGCAATCTCTTGATTGGAGGCGCTGCCATCGACAACGAGTTGGAAAATAGAGTGATTTCGTCGGGCATCAATGCCTATGTTTCGTATGGAATGACCGAAACTTGCAGTCATGTAGCTCTGCGTCGTGTAGGGCAATCACCAATCTATCAGGCGTTACCCGGGATAAAGTTTGCGACTGACGGCGACGATAGGTTGGCCATTACATCTCGCCAAATGTCATTTAGCCGTCTGCAAACCAACGACATCGTCAGACTGATTGACGACGAGCACTTCATTTGGCTCGGGCGATACGACAATGTGATTAACAGCGGAGGCATAAAAGTATATCCCGAAACTATTGAACGCAAAATAGCCGGAATAATCAACGGACAATACTACATCACATCGCAAAACGACGCGAAATGGGGCAACGTACCAATATTAGTAATCGAGGGTGAAAATGATTTGGCTCGCACCGAGCGGATAAGAGAAATGCTTCACGAATCTCTATCTCCGGCTGAAATGCCCAAAGCCATCAAATACGTCAATCAGATAGAGTTGACATCAAACGGCAAAATCAAACGACACTAAAATCAACCGAATTTGGAAATTTTACGCATCTGCGCTTCGTTGAGAATACGTATGCGACGACCGTCGACAGTGATAAGCTTCTCAGCCATAAAGCCCGACAGAGTGCGGATAGCATTTGAGGTTGTCATGTTTGACAAGTTTGCCAAATCTTCGCGCGACATATAAATCTTGAGCGTAGAATTGTCATCCTCATATCCATAGTTGTCTCGTAGCACAATCAAAGCCTCAGCCAAACGGCCACGAATATGTTTCTGAGTAAGATTGACAATCTTGGTGTCGGAGCCACCGAGATATTTCGACAACTCTCTTATGAAAAACATTGCCAACTTATTGTTGTTTTGGATAAGTTCGGAAACCAAGTCCATTGGCAACGAGCCAAGTATCGAAGGCTCAAAAGCACTGGCCGAAGACACATAAGGCTCCTGAGCGAAATAAGCACGATATCCAAAATATTGCACAGGACGGATGAGACGCAAAATTTGCGACCTTCCGCCTACACCATCTTTGTGTAAGCGCACCTTGCCTTTGAGCAAGCACCAAAGATATTCAGGCTCCTCATTCTCGGCATAGATCAACTGGTTTTTCTTGAAGTTATGAATCTCAAAGGCGTCAGTGATACGTCGTTTTTCATTACCGTCAAGAATACTCCATATATCAGCCAGGTCTTCGCTAACGACCTTCTGCAATGCGCTCTTAATCATCGTACTTATCGTGGAATACTTATTGTAAGATATGTTTTACAACACAAAAATACAACATTATTTTTAATTACCAACAAATTGGCGCCATAAAATCGTAAAAATTGTAACCATATTGCCACAAATATATAATAACCTCAAATCTCTCCGCCATTTTTACCATTTTAACTATTGCAAACGGCTTCATTTCACAGTTTATACTATTGCCAATTCAAACAATTCTTCTTATCTTTGCGTTATAAAAGTAAAACGGTTAGAAGCCGGAGAACATTGAAAATAACCACATCAAAGTAGATTGGGAAACTCTTCAAATCAATATGAAATGCCGAGACAAGCTTGGCTGTCCAATGGCGGGCCCCACCTCTTCGGAGGCTCTTTACGACAGGCGGATTACAACGGGCAGCGAGCACTCAAATCCTGTCTATTCGGAGTTTCATCGCATCCTTTGGTGTGGCCATTATAAGAAAAGGCTGATTCTTCTGAGTCGGCCTTTTCGCTTATATATATGAGCTATCATCACCAAGAGACATTTTGCATATCATGCTTATTTATAAACAGTTGCGCCTAAGAAAAAAAAAAACGAGGCTAATTCGTTCAAAATTCAAATAAATTATCATACATTTGCTACACGGAAACGGACTATTTCATCTCATTTTGCTTAGTATAACGCATTAGCTATGATAGTTTTTTAATTGAAATAAAAGCAACCTTCCTACCTTAAACAATAGTATTGATGAATAGATTTATATTAATGCTATCCCTCTTACCGGGCGCAATAAACGCATTTGCCCAAGAGCCGATATCCGGTATTGTTGTAGACAATAATAGCGACCCTATTGAATTTGCGACAATTCTTAAATTATCGGCTGATTCTACGGTAATAGAAAGCACAACCTCTAATAGCAATGGCTTTTTCAAACTCAACAATGCGCCCAATGCCAAGTTTATAAAAGTGAGTTATATTGGCTTTAATAATCAGCTACTTAACATTCCGCTACACAACGGCACAATACGCCTTGTCCCTACTCAAGAGCAATTAAATGAAGTTGTTGTTTCTGCACGTAGAAAGCTCACGAAACGCATTGCTAACGGCATATCTTATGATATGTCCATGAATAAACGAGCTCAGCATGAGAGTTTGCTTCAAGCGTTACGTTATGTGCCAATGTTAGATGTAGCATTGGATGGCACAATAACCGTAAAGGGCAATTCTTCATATCGCATCTTTTTAAATGGCCGCTCCTACGATATGGCACAATCCAACCCACAACAAGTGCTACAAAGCATTGCTGCCAAGTCTATTAAGAAGATAGAAGTTATCACAGAGCCGTCAGAAGCATTTGGCAATAGCCAAGGGGAATACATTATTAATATCGTTACAGATAAAGATGCATTGGATGGCTTTTATATAAATACGACGCTTCAGGGGAATACCCAACCGTCGACATCCGATGGCATTATGATAATGGGGAAAAAGAAAAGTGTCGACTTTTCTCTGTCGTACAACTATAATCTCAACGGTCAACACAACCAACCTGTGTCTCAAGAAATAACGACTCCCGAATCAACTACTTATCTCAAGAGTAAAGGTAATGGCAACTGGCAGACTCATCTTGTCAGAGCCATTACGGATATCCGCATAGATAGCGTTAATACTATATATGCCGATTTGCACACACGCATACTGCGTACAGACATCACCGGTTCTTGGCAACAATACACTTCTGCGAATCCCCAAATAAGCGATATGGAACAGATAAACCATGATGTTGCAGGTACGATTGAGACCAATGTATTGTATCGTAATTATTTCAAGAATAGGCCAAACATAGAACATTTTTCCTTGGGATATCGCTACACTCATAATCCCGACAAACACCATTTCATAAATACTATTTACAGCGATAATGACACGACCGTCAACACTCAACAGACAGATGGCTCAATGAACGAACACACCATAAGAGGAGCAATGTATCAGCCGCTTGCAAAGTATCATTCACTCCGAATTATTGCCAAACAAGTATTTCGAGATGGGCGTGTAGAATCATCTGACGATAATAATATTGCATATAATCAATCTGTTTCGCGACTCACGGCCTATTATAGCGGTCTGGCTGGAAACTGGAGCTTCTATGCCCTCTTAGCCGGAGAAAATGACCATATGAATATGCGCATGCCAATCACGGACGAGAACAATAAACACAATGAATTTCACTTGTTGCCACAAGTAGGAGCTCAATGGAATGCCAATAACTATGCTCGCCTGACAGCGCAGTATTCACGTAGCATTACTCGACCCGGGTTAGCTATGCTTAATCCTTTTTATAATGTGATTAACAACAGTACGGCATCGCAAGGAAATCCCAATCTATCAGCCGAAGTAAATGACAATCTATCTGTCAAACTTCTATATATGCGTAGCAATTTCTTTTGTCAAACCGGCATCAATGGCGCTATTACAAAAAATGCCATATTCTTCTATCAGAAAGGAATTGACAGCGAAGGCAGATTGCTCAAAACCTATGATAATATAGGCGAGAATAAAAACATTGGCATTGACCTGTTTGCAAATTGGCAGCCATGGTCATTTTCTTCTTTTTCCACATACTTAAAAGCTTCATATGGCAATTTTTCAGCAAAAGAAATGGATCTAAACCAGAACTTTTGGACGTGTTATGCCAATATTTCGGCCGACTTTTATTTGCCCAAAAATTGGAACATACAAGGCCGTTACTCATTGTCAAAGCAGACTCCGGCACTTTGGGGTACGGTAAACATAGGTCATCGCTACTCTCTCAAAATAGAGAAAAGCTTGATGGATGGCTGTTTGAATATTGGAGTAGAGGCAAACAGCCCATTTGCAAAGTATTCCAAACTCGAACAACATGTGACGAGACCGGCAATGCAAACAACGCAAACCAACTATTTAATAGCTCGTTCTTTCGGCATTTATCTTTCATATACATTCCGAAAAGGAAAGAGTGTGAATGTAGAGCGCAACAATACGCTGAAAACAACCGACCAACAAACCGGCGTAGAATAGGTCTATTTTTTGAATTATCAGGCTCGCGCTGATTGACTTTGGCGTATACGTCACCTCGCGAATAATCATGCACCGACTCTTTGTCGCGTGCCTGATAGTTTACAATTTTTATTACGGAGCCACAGAAGTCATAATTCACTAATATATAGACATCTGATAGTAAGGAATTAGCGCAGGAGGCGTAGTAATCGCGACATCTTCATTATCGTTTCGCGCCATTCGGTAGCAGCGTCGGAGTTGGCGGTGATACCCCCACCGGCATAAAGCGTGCACGCATGGCTGTCGATTTTGGCACAACGCAGATTGAGATATGTGTCTACGCGATTGCCTGAGCCGACAGAAACCAAGCCTCCATAGCACTCTCGTTGATGACGTTCGATCGCGTTAATAGCCGCTAAAGCTTTATCTACCGGCATACCGGCGATGGCGGGCGTTGGATGAAGTTTTTGGAGAATGGCATCGTGGCCGACACCGCAAAGCTTGCCCGCAAATGGAGTCATCAAATGCTCAATGGCCCCGGCTCGCAGTGTAGTCATCTCCCCTACTGTAAATTTAAGAGGGAACGACGATAAGACTTCGCAGATATAATTGACTACGAAACGATGTTCGTCGATATTTTTATCGTCCCAATCGCCCGGCTCTTCAATCGAGCGTGTGCCGGCCAAGGCAATAGTAGAAAAGGTGTCGGCAGATAAATCGGTCGACAAAACAGTTTCGGGTGTCATTCCACACCAAAGGCCGGTAGATGGAGTCCAATAGAGATAGCGCATGGCATTGGTAGCGTTGCCAAACTCATCGAGCAATCGCTCGATGACGTCGGCCACCGACAATGTCAAAGGTATTGTCAACGCCCTCGAGATGACCACCTTGCCATGAGTGTTATGCAGATAGTCAATGAGCCGACTGACATCAGCCAAATATTGATTTTTATCGGTAGATACGGGTAGCGACGACGGTAGCACGGCTAAGCCGTTTGGTGATGCAGTCAAATAAGCATTCGTAGCATCAGCATCCATCTCGCAGCGAATGACAACTCCATTACTAACCGACTCACTCCACTTTACGATTTTGAAGAACGTATCATCGTCAATTGGTCTGACGCCGGGATTTGAGAAAAATCTGAGCTGAGCATTACCCGGAGTCTCAAAAACAACAAAAGGAATAGCGGCTTGCCAACAAAGGTAGGCAAGCCGTGATAAAGTTGTCGCGTCGTATTGTTTTATAGAGTTTGTCATACAGGTTCGGCAATCAGTTCAAACGGCATGGCCGATTTTACTTTTACCATAATATATTGTCCTTTGTTGAGCTCGCGAGTTTTTTCAATCAATACTTCAGGGTCGACTTCGGGAGAATCCCATTGCGAACGGCCGACATAATAGTCGTCTTCTTCGCGGTCGATAACCACTTCGATTTGGCTACCTACTTTTTGTTGTTGAATATCTAACGATATAGACTCTTGAAGAGCCATCACCTCATCGAGACGCTTCTGCTTTACTTCTTCGGGGATATTGTCGTCGAATGTTTTGGCTCCGTAGGTATCCTCCTCTTCACAGTAGGCAAAAGCCCCCATACGCTCAAACTTAGTTTCTTTGACAAAGTCGAGCAGTTGGCGAAACTCTTCTTCGCCTTCACCGGGGAAGCCGACCATTAGCGTTGTACGCAAATGAATGCCGGGCACCTCTTGGCGTATGCGACGAATAAGTTGACGCGTCTGCTCGCCATTGATATGACGTCGCATATTGGTCAACACAGGGTCGGCTATATGTTGGAGGGCAATATCGAGATATTTACAAACTTTTGGATTCTCACGCATCACATCGAGCACATCATAAGGGAAATCGGCCGGATAAGCATAGTGAAGGCGTATCCATTTTATGCCGTCGACCTTTGATATTGCATCGACCAATTGTGCCAAGCGTTTTTCGCCGTAAATATCTTTGCCATAGCTTGAAAGATCTTGAGCTATGATGTTGAGTTCCGTAACGCCATGTGCAGCCAAGCCTTTCACCTCATCTACGATTTCGTCAATCTTTCGAGACGTATGACGTCCGGTAATCAGCGGTATGGCGCAGAAAGAGCAAAAGCGGTCGCATCCTTCCGAGATTTTCACATAGGCATTGTATTTGCCGGTAGTAATAATACGGTCGTAGCCAACCTTGGCGGGATATTGTTTGGCAAGTTGCTTCACGAGACCGGTCCAGTCAAATTTACCAAACCAAGCATCGACCTCGGGAATCTCAGCCGGAAGCTCGTCGCGATAGCGCTCCGACAAGCAGCCCATCACGTAGATGCTATCTATTTTACCCTCTTGTTTAAGGGCGCAATACTCAAGAATCGTATTGATTGACTCCTCTTTGGCATCTCCGATAAAGCCACACGTGTTGATAACGACAATGTCGCCGGGCTTCCCTTCGGGATTATGGCGCATTGCAAACCCTGCATTATCAAGCATTTTCATAAGACGCTCAGAATCCACAAGGTTTTTTGAGCAGCCCAAAGTCACTAAATCAATCTTTTTTCTTTTCATCATACAGAATCGCCGAAGAGAGATTGTACGAATTCACGTTTATCAAATACTTGCAAATCGTTGATACCCTCGCCCAAACCGATATATTTCACCGGTATCTTGAATTGGTCGCTTATGCCGATGACGACGCCACCCTTGGCTGTGCCATCGAGCTTGGTGATTGCCAATTGATTGACTTTGGTAGCAGCTACAAACTGGCGAGCCTGCTCAAAGGCGTTTTGGCCCGTAGAACCGTCAAGCACGAGCAACACCTCGTGGGGAGCGTCAGGCACAACTTTCTGCATTACATTTTTTATCTTGGTCAGCTCGTCCATCAATCCTTTCTTATTGTGGAGACGTCCGGCTGTATCAATAATCACGACATCGACATCGTTGGCGACAGCCGATTGCAATGTATCGTAGGCCACGGCTGCCGGATCGGCGCCCAATTTTTGCTTAATGACAGGCACTCCGGCACGCTCGCCCCAGATATCGAGCTGCTCAACGGCAGCAGCGCGGAATGTGTCGGCGGCTCCAAGCATCACTTTGTTGCCGGCTGCCTTAAACTGCGCAGCGAGTTTGCCAATAGTGGTGGTCTTGCCAACGCCGTTGACACCGACAACCATTATAACATGAGGGTGATGGCCGGCAGGCACTGCAAAGTCGTCGCTATCATCGTCTTTTTCTTCGCCAATAAGCAAGTCGGTAATTTCTTCGCAGAGTATTTGGCGTAGCTGCTGAGTGCCCACATACTTGTCGCGAGCAACTCGGTCTTGAATACGTTCAATAATTTTGAGAGTCGTATCCACTCCGACATCCGACGTGATAAAGATTTCTTCGAGGCTGTCGAGCACATCGTCGTCGACCTTCGATTTGCCGGCCACTGCGCGTGTCAACTTACCGAAAAAGCCTTGCTTGGTGCGTTCCAAGCCATTATCGAGAGTTTCTTTCTTCTCTCTTGAGAAGATTTTTTTGAAAAAGCCCATGTTGTTGTGTATAATATTTGCAGCTGCAAAGTTAACGAAAATTAATCAATGCGGCAAGAAAAACCGAGACGCAAACATAAAGATTATATTGGCGTCTCGGATATAAGCTTCACTCAAATGATGACGTTAGTCAATCTTGACTACGACATAGTTTGATGTACCCCAAAACTTGGTAGAGTTGGTGATATTGAGAGTCTTCATACCTGAAGCATCCTCGGTGATTGTATAAGAGTCGGATGGTTGATTTGTCATCACTTCTGCTTTCTTGGAATGGAGCGGTATCGACTTGAGCGTACGCTTATCGCTGACAGTAAAGTAGTTGTGATTGAAATCTTCGGGCATAATCTTAGTTTTACGCAAGAAACCCGATTCGATAATTTTTTGTTCTTTGAGCTCTTTCTTGCTACCAACTGCATAATAACAGATATTGAGTTCGTTGGTCAAATCGATATTTTCTTGGATGACGGTATTGCGCTCTTTGATAGTTGTTTCAACAGTGGTAGTCAGAGA
This sequence comes from uncultured Barnesiella sp., assembly GCA_964490275.1. Classification (GTDB taxonomy): domain Bacteria; phylum Bacteroidota; class Bacteroidia; order Bacteroidales; family Muribaculaceae; genus JAGBWK01. Next base: position 3,626 of record CAZBBL010000005.1, on the reverse strand, counting down.
GTCGTTTGAAGCGACCAAGCGGTCGATATGGATATTGGCCGAAGCGAGTTCGTTGCGAAGGGTTTCGATAGTCGACACCTGGTCGGCTATTTGGCTCTTGAGCGAGGCTACGGCGCGGCGCAGGGTTTCATTGTTGGAGTTTGATTTGTTTAAGCGAGCCTCTAATTCGGCAAGGCGGGCTTTACGGCTGACAATCATTTTTTGGAGCGCCTCCATATCGTTGCGTATTTGTTGACGGCGATTGGTGGTCGACTCAGTGTCTAAATCGCTACGCATGAGGTCTTGTTCGAGGAGCTTGATATTGGTCATGCCGTCGTTGATTTCATTGAGCAACACGAGCAGACTGTCTTGGTCAGCAAGGGTTTGCTGCAATGAGTCGCGAAGAGCTTGGTTGTCTCCTTGCAAAGCAATTGTTTCATCATTTGATTTATTGCACGCGGTCAAGGCCAAAAGCGCAGCAGCTACAATAGTAAGTTTTTTCATATGTATATGTAAGTTATTTTTTTGTTTCAGAAATTATGTGTAAATTAGTCATCAGACTTGTATTTGTTGCGATGCACTTTTTTGTTTTCGTCGGTCGGTTTGCCGGCCACTACGACGACGATTTCGCCTTTGGGTTGGCATTGAGTGAAGTGAGCGACCAACTCGCCAAGAGTAGCATTGACGGTAGAATTGTGCAATTTTGAGATTTCGCGCGATACCGAAGCTTCTCTGTCGGGGCCACACACTTGAGCCAATTGCTCGAGGGTCTTGGCAAGGCGCAAGGGCGACTCGTAAATAACGAATGTGCGATCGTCGGCAGCCAATGCCTCAAGGCGTGTTTGACGGCCTTTTTTCTGTGGCAGGAATCCCTCAAACACAAACTTATCGCACGGCAGCCCCGAATTGACCAATGCCGGTACAAAAGCCGTAGCTCCCGGCAAGGTTTCGACTTCAATATCGTTGCGACGACATTCACGCGAAAGCAAAAATCCGGGGTCGGAGATACCGGGCGTACCTGCATCACTAATCAGAGCTACATCGCTACCTGATTTCAATCGGTCGATGACGCCACCTACAGCCTCATGCTCGTTGAATTTATGATGACTGGCCATTGGAGTAGTCACTTCAAAACGTTTCAACAGAGGTGCACTCGTGCGCGTATCTTCTGCAAGAATCAGCGACACGGCTTTCAAGACCTCGACTCCGCGAGGCGTCATGTCGCCAAGGTTGCCAACCGGCGTCGGCACAATGTAAAGTTTGCCTTGCTTATCCGAAGCCATAATTTATCAATGAGTATTAATTGAGAGATAAGCCTCAACGATAGCCATAAAATCTTGCACATCTGAGTTGTCCTTATCCCAATCGAGATTGTCGTAGAAATATTCACGTGCTTCATCGACATCGCTCATAGCCTCAACCAAGTTGACAGCTTCGTTGAAATCGTGGCGCGAATTGCCAAAAAGCTCGCGTGTAAAGCGAAACGTATCGTTGAGCGTAAAAGCCTGCTTCAAGCCTTCGTTTTTCAAGAACAATGCTTCTGAGTTGACATCGACAGCGCGAGGCGACTGTGCGCCTGTCGGCTCAGTAGCATAAACTTCGTCGTAAAGTTGTGAAAGCTCCTCATCATCGGCTTGCTGAGGCTGCTCTTCATCGCCGGCGGGAATAGGTTGCTCGGCAGGTTGCTCGGTCGGTTCGTCAGGCGCTGCCGCTGAAGGCATAGCCTCAACCGGCGCAGGCTGTTGCGCAGGCTCTACAGCCGGCGCAGTATAAGATGGCGTTGATTCGGCGACCGGCTCCTCAGCTGAAGGTCTTGGCTGAAAAGCCTCGACAAGTTGCTGAGCTTTTGCCGCTATCATAGCCTCAATATCGCGTTGCTTCTGAGGTTCAATTGCGTCACTACCGAGGAGGCTCAACAAGCCCTCTATCTCGTAGGTAATTGCAATATGTTTTGTTACATCCATGGTCTAATAATATATGGCACAAATTTACGCTAAGCAACGCAATTGTGCAAGCGAAAAATTATTGAAAAACACTCAAAATCCAATTCTCTATTGCCTGGCGAACCGAGTTACGCGAGCAAAAGAAATTGTTAATCATAATGACAACTGCATGAGTCGGTTTTCCATCGTCGTCGACTTTGTATCCGGCATAGCAATGAACACCGCTCATCGAACCGCTCTTCAACACTAAAAGGCCTTCCAAACGGGTGCCTTTGAGTATTTTCTTGACCGTTCCCTCGCGTCCCGCTACCGGAAATAGACCGACATAGTCGGCCGACTTGTCGCTAAGTGCCATTTTTGCAAGCATTTGGGCCATAAACATTGGGCTGACGCGATCGGCACGAGCCAAACCGCTGCCGTCGCATACTCTGACATATTGCGTCGACACGCCTTTATCGTTCCAAAAGTTGAGTTCTTTCTTGATGGCATTGCTTCGCGATGTACCTGCCGCGGTAGACCTCAACACACCTTCAGCCATCATATTGTCGCTTCTCACCATCAGGCTATGCAGTATGTCAATCATGCGAGGCGAGCGATGGGCATATATGATTGTTTCATCGCCTGACGACTCACATTCTCCCCTATCGACGGTGACACCAATAGCCTGCAAGCGCTGGCGCAAGATATTAGCAAACACTCGTGCTGGCGAGTTCATTGTCGTCGAAACGACACATTGCTTACTATCTACACTCCCACCGCTGACAATATAATTGTCGGAGTTGACACCTTTGAGCACTTCAGCTTCGCCGACACCCGGCTCTACCATAACATCGATATCGGGCACCTCGGGCACAGTTTTCATCGTTGCAGGATAAAGCTTGAAGGTATTGTCCATAAAGTTGAATCCATACCATCCGGCACCATAATCCCAACCTACATCTTCAATAACCCATTGAGGATTTTGTCCGGTATCGGGATATCGTTCCTCGTCTACGAGCAAATCTCCGGTGATGCGTTTTATACCGAGACCTTTGACATGAGCCACAATAGAATCGACAAATCCGGCATTGTCGGGAAAATGACGGCTGTCAATGGTCGGGTCGCCCGAAGCCTTTACTATAATATCTCCATCGAGCGTAGAACCATTGATTTTTCCGGAAAGTATTACCGGAGTCTCAAACCTAAAATCTCGGTCAATCTTGCTCAATACGGTTGCAGAGGTCAATGATTTGAGGATACTTGCCGGTATCATTGCTTGTTGATAATTCTCACTTTCAACGACATTGCCGGTAGCTATATCAACGACGGCCAAACCGACGGTAGCAGCTTGCTTGCCGGGAAACGACAGCGTCACCGCTGCCGACATCGTCGAATGGTGAAGCGCCATCGCCACCGTCAATATTACAGTATAAAATTTCATAGCATTCATAGTGCGAAGTTACCCATTTTCCCACTTTCTTACGCTATATTTATAAGGATTTTTTCAGAACGCAGCAATTACAAAATTTCTCAAGAGCTTGCTCCCCCGGGAATACTTTAGATATTTATCTCATGGATTCTCACCATTTGTTCCACTTGAAAACCCATCAGCCCATAGTTGTTGGTCTCACTTTTAAGGTCGTACTTACATTTATCTTTTAGCCTTATTACGATGAATAAGTATCTCATCGAAATGTTCCATAGCCCATTTCGTTAAGTCGGTCA
>CAZBBL010000004.1:32222-34664 GCA_964490275.1 uncultured Barnesiella sp. | reverse complement strand
ATGAATCGGTCAACGAAATGTTGGCTGAAAGATTGGCTTTTATTTCATAGAGATCACGACAGGTGATGTGAAGCACATGATCTTGGAACAAAACTTCCAATTGCAATTCATGGGCCTCATAATCAATCGAGAGAGACAGATTGACACAGTCTTGCGTTACAATATCGGTGAACAGTTCGTCGGAGGAGAAGTCGGCAAACATCTCTTTCCAGAGTCCGCCACCGCGAATAGTTTTCAGAGCCGACTCTTGAACGGCAAGTGAACTACGGCTGTACAAGTCATCGAAAATATCAGCATTACACTTTTTATAAGAGTCAAACAGTGCATCTAAGATTGAGGCTTGAGTTGCAGAGAGGGCAACTCCGCTATGTCCGGCACGCCAATCAAAATCGGGGATGGCCGTTTCAAGCTGTTGTGGAGTAATAATGGGTTGAGTCTCAGAGTCGACAATGAATGAAATATTGAGGTCGCAATAATAGGTGGTGCGCCCCTTCCCGCTCCAATCGCTTCCGCGATACGGACGCGAGGCGAAAGTGCCTTTCATGACAATTCCGACATTACCCTCGCCTACTCTCAGCATGTAAAAATCGTCATACTGATTAGCGTTTTCAAAATCCCAAACGCTCCAATTGAGGTGGCCGAACGGGAAATCACGGCACATACGCTTACAGTCGTCCATTTTAAAGGACGAGATTGCGGGATTCCATTTTAGAATAAACGTACTCATTTATATGATATTAAACTTAGGTATGCGACGAATTGCCTCGACGCCTATGACTTAAATAAACTAAACGCAGCAACTAACACGAATAGCTGATATAACTTAACGTGCGCTAAGGTAACAACTAATTGTTACAGAATGGTTGAATTTTCATTAAAATTTGCATAAATATTAGTCACGCACACAAAAGGCCGGCGTCAAACGCCGGCCTTTTATGAGTTAACATTCGTTCTATTAGCTATTTACACTACGTATAGTGTGAATTAAAATGTGTAACCAAATCTGAAGGTTACGCATTTTTGATCATCCTTACCATTTGTGAGGTTCCAGTTGTATTGGAAGCCGGCGCCCCAATAAAGGTGACGGTAGCGTGCACCGAGAGAGATGTTGCTTGCTTGATAAAGACCATCGGAATAGTTGAAGCCTAAATCAGCCGACAAGAAAGGAACCCATTTGTATCTCCAAGAAAGACGAGCTTCGCCACGGGCTGCGCCATAAACTTCGGTCAATCCACCGACAGCAAAGCCGACAGAATAGTTGCGTGTGAAATTGCGCATAGCGACATAAGCAACATGCGAGCGAGAATAGAAATCATAGTTGGTGATAATATTCTCTTGAAGCTCAACCGAATGAGACCATCGGGGCATATTGTAGCCGAAAACCGGTTGCTCGCCGAATCGCGGTTCGGGACGTTGGGCCGAAGCAGCGACCAAGCTGAATAAACAAATAAAAATTACGAGTAACTTCTTCATAATAATATAATTGAGTTAGTAATATAATTCAAATCTATGATTTTCGTCACGAGCGAGGATGTTGTCGTCATCATCGCGTATGACTACATCGTAGGTAAGCGTAACGCTACCACCATTGGGGGTTAAGTAAAGCCCACGATATGGCATGAATTTGCATAAATCATTGAATGTAGTTTCTTGATATGGCGCATCATCGATCTTGAAAGTATAAACGCGGTCTCCCGATGGGGTAAGCAAAGGAGTCGAGTTGTCGCTCTTGTAGAAATAGAAATATACTTTTAGATATTCGCCTTTCATATTGCAAGCTTTGAATTTGCAATGCAAATCTATTCCTTTCTCACCATCTCTGTAAACATCTTCAGAGTCCCAAACGCTAAGTATCTCAACCGACTTGGCAGCTCCGGCTTGAGAGATGTTGATACGACGAGTTTCGTTGCCGGCGGTGATTTCAAACCAGTCGCTACGAGAGTCATTGCCCGTGTTGGGGTCAATCTTTAGCTCTACATAGTCGGGATAAGCCGTTGTATGGCCCCACGAATACGTACCGGTTGAAATATTCCAATCACCATCGGTATATACTTGAATTTCGAACGTACCACCTGTGGCATCGACATTGATTTGGTCTTGTGAAACTCCAAGGTAAGTAGCCGATGAGTAAGCTTCTTCAACTGCTTCAGCAGCTACCTCATCTTCATATGGGTCAATGCACACTTCTTCAGGGACCTCAGCTTTTTTATTAAGAGCGAAATAGGTAGTGGTGCCGACTCCTATAGTAGCCAAAATCGATCCAATTACGATTGCCATAACCGATTGGCCTGACTTCTTTTGAGGCGATGAGGGCTGTTGCGTATCAGCCGTAGGCTGAGTCGGCTGCTCAGCCACGGGTTGTTGAGGGGTAGGCTGAGGAGTCACAGCTCGCCTCTTACGAAACTTCTCCGACATTGAGCCGGATTGCTGCGGTGGAGTCTG
>CAZBBL010000004.1:0-32122 GCA_964490275.1 uncultured Barnesiella sp. | reverse complement strand
TATTGTCCATAATTGAATTGCCGAATATCAGCCCAAAGTTAATATTAATCTCTAACGAGAAGAAAAAATAACAGTAATGATTATATTTGCAACAACTGACAAGCCCAACACGATAGCCGGGAGTGTCTCTAAATCGTTCGACTTCTTTTGAGGCGATGAGGATTGCGGAGTATCAGAGGTGGGCTGATACGGCTGCTCAGCAATGGGTTGTTGAGGGGTAGGCTGAGGGGTCACAACTCGCCTCTTACGAAACTTCTCCGACATTGAGCCGGATTGCTGCGGTGGAGTCTGCTGTGTATTTTGATTATTGTCCATAATTGAATTGCCGAATATCAGCCCAAAGTTAATATTAATCTCTAAAATGTCAAAATTATTTAATCACGACTAAAGAAAGGCACAACCGATAATGGCTGTGCCTCCTTCGAATGATGTATTTCAACGATTAATCTTCATCGCCATGGTCAGAAGCCATTGAGTTGAGATAGAACGCATTAGCGATAACAACTGTAGCATCTTGCGGCAACGGGTTGATAGGCGTAATCTGAGTGTATCCCAGGGCTTTAGCGCCTTCAACGACCTCGGTTTTTACAAAATGGTAGGTCTTGGCATCGTCATCGCCTTGAGCGACGCCATCCAGGACGAAGATGTAGCTCTTGCCGCCGGCGCTAACTACGGCGTCGTCGGGCAAAGCATCGACCTCTTCGGCTTCACTGTTGATTAGCGCAGTAACAGCCATACCGGGAATCATTTCAACGTCGTGGTTAAGCAGTTTCACTCTTACAGTCAATGTTTTAGTTTCGGGGTCAATGGCGTGATTGATATCAATAATTTCGCCGGGAATCAGTTGTTCGGGAGCATTTGTCAATTTTACTTCAACACGCTGTCCCTGCCCTACTTGCGACAGATATTTTTCGAAGATTTGCAGTTCGCAATATACAGCGTCGTTGTTTACGACAGAGGCTATTGGAGTCTGCATATCGGCGTAGCTACCGGTCTTGGCATATACCTTGCTGACGACACCGGTTATAGGAGATGAAACAGCTATTGTATTTGAGATTGAACCTTGGCCGACGCTAACGGGATTGATGCCAAGTTGGCGCAGCTGCTGAGCCAAGCCATTTTGTTTTGTTTGCGCCACTTTGAGGGCGGCTTCGGCTTGTTCAAGATTTTTGCGAACACCGGCACCTTGATCGGCAAGCGATTTCTGACGATTATACTCTTGTTGGGCGAGGTCTTTCTCTTGTGCTGCCGTGAGGTAGTTTTGCTGGGCTGCAACGATATCGGTATTCTCGATATAAGCAATAGTTTGCCCGGCTTTGACGTGCTGACCTTCGACAACGCAAATACGAGATATGATGCCCGAATATAAAGGCGACACGACAGCTTCGTCTTGAGGATTAACGGCTAATTGGCCGGTTGCTCTCACGACATTAGACAACGATTTACGCTCGATTTGTCCGAGCTTTATGCCTACGACATTGAGTTGCGTCTCGGTAATGTCGACCTCGTTGGTTTCGCCCTCCTCCTCTTCTTCAGCTTGCTCGGTATCGGCTTTCGAGGAACTGCTACAAGCGCAGGGGAATGTGGCAAATGTTGCTGCTGCAATTGCTAAATATATGAGTTTCATTGTTTTCCGATTAAATAATTGAGATATATTTTTGTTGAATTGTATTGGTTGATCGCGTCGGCATAACTGCGCTGCATATCGTAAGCAGTCTCGATATTATCGATATACTCTACATAGCTTATGTCGCCCAGGCTGTAAGAGACATCTGCGAGACGAGCTATCTCAAGACCTTGCTGTATGCCGGAGGTGGTATAGTATTCGAGATTTTGTGTGGCGGTATTCAAGCGATTGAGAGCAGCTTCATATTCGGTTTGAGCCTCTTTGCGAGCTACATCCTGCTTGACGCGCGAAATCTCAAGGTCTTTTTTAGCAGCCTTTGCTCGAGCGCGTTGGGCGCCGAAAAACAGCGGAACTGTAACACCGACTTCAAAGCCCATAAAGTTGCCTTTTTCGAAACGATTGCGTTCAACGTCGTAGGGATTGAAGCTCTTAATCATAGCTTGGGCTGTTGCTCCGATTGTAAAACCGGGCAGAAATTGCTGTTTTGCAACCGACAAGTTGCGCTCGTTCATTGCAATCTCGCTTTGCGTAGCCCTACCCTGAGGTGAGTTGTCGAAATCGAGCGCTGACGGTGCAATTTCAGATGGGATAATGGTCAATTGCTCGTCGGATGGCTCAATCGCAGTCTGACTGTTGAGCAGATACATCAATCGAGCTTGAGCGGCGTCGAAATCGTTTTGCGCGGTTTTTAAAGCAACGTTGTTGGTATTTACGAGGCGCTCAGCGTTCATCGGTTCGAGTTTGCTACACTCTCCGGCCTTAAATCGAGCATTGGCTATATCCAAAAACTTGCGATAGAGCGTGTCTTGAGCCTGATTAATGCGCAACAATTCGCGATAGTAGAGCAGAGAATAGTAGGCGGCAGTCACATCGCGTACGGTCTCATTGCGTGCTATAGCATAATTGTTTTGTTCATGCTCTACCTGAGCTTTCAAGGCCTTATGTTTTGCGACATAGACCGTGGGGAAATCAAAATCTTGCGAAAAGCTGACGCCATTGTCCATGCCGGCACTCCCGGTAGTTTCTTGCTGAAGGGTGATGGCGGTAGGCGATATATCAAAGGCCGTGCCTTTAAGGTCGGTAGCGCGGTCGACAGAGAGCGAAGCTATTTGCAATTTCTCATTGTTGGCGAGCGCATAATCGATGCAATCTTGAAGCGACATCAGCTGTTGAGCTTGCGCGGCAACCGACATGGCAGTAAAAGCCAGCAGACAGGTTGAGAATTTATTTATCTTGTTCATGATGTTTCTTCGTAAAAGTTTCATATATAGATGGCAAAACCACAAGAGTCAAAATTGTAGCTGTCACAAGACCGCCGATAACGACGGTAGCCAACGGGCGCTGCACTTCAGCGCCATCGCCGGTTGATATAGCCATTGGCAAAAATCCGAGCGAGGCTACTAAGGCCGTCATGATTACAGGGCGCAAACGCAATTCGCAACCGCGCATCACGCGCTCTCTAACATTGGTGATGCCCTCTTTCTCGAAGTTGTTAAACTGGCCGACGAGCACAATACCATTGAGGACGGCAACGCCAAATAGCGCAATGAAGCCGACTCCGGCCGAAATGCTGAACGGCATATCGCGCAGCCACAAAGCGACGACGCCTCCAATTAGCGACAACGGTATGGCTGAGAAGACAAACAACGTTTCGCGAAGGTTTTTCAGTGTAGCGTAGAGCAAGCATAAAATCAGCAGCAAAGCCAATGGTATGGCGATTGCCAAACGGCCGGTGGCCTCTTCGAGGTTTTTAAATTCGCCACCATAAGTGAGGTGATAGCCTGTCGGTAGCGTCAACTTCTCATCAAGGATATTTTTAATCTCTTCTACGGTAGATTTTACGTCGCGGCCATGCACATTAAATCCGACATATATACGGCGCTCGCCTTCGTCGTGAGTGATTTGAGACGGAGCCTCTTTAAAGGCTACATCGGCAATCTGGTCGAGAGGCACGTGACCACCGTTGGGCATCGGTATATACAGATTCTTAACCGCATTAATATCATTGCGCAAGGTGCTGTCGAGTCGGACAATTACGTCAAATTTACGGTCGTTTTCATAAACCGAACCGGCAACCTTGCCGGCAAATGCAGCCTCAAGAATGTCGTTGGCAGTGGCGACTGAAATGCCATAGCGCGACATGCGGTCGCGGTCGTAGTCGACGCATATTTGCGGCAAGCCTTGAACCTTCTCAACTTTGGGCTCGGTAACGCCCTCAACGCCACGGATGAGCGATGCGATCTTGCCGGCAGTAGCGCTCAGGGTATTGAGGTCGTTGCCATATATCATGATAGCCACATCTTGTTTGATGCCGGTGATGAGTTCGTTGTTGCGCATCTGGATAGGCTGACTCATTTCTACTTCCATGCCCGGAATGGTCATCAGCGTCTCCTCCATCTTCTCCATAAGCTCATCTTTGGTCTTGGCCGACGTCCACTCTTTCTTTGGCTTGAGCGAAATAAGCATATCGGCACGTTCGACGGGCATCGGGTCGGTAGGAATCTCGGCGCTACCTATACGAGTCACGGCTTGATTAACCTCGGGATATTTCTCTTTGATAAGCTTTTCGGCGAGCGTCATAGATTGTACCATTTGCGACAACGACGTGCCTTGAGCCATACTTATTTCTACAGCAAAGTCGCCCTCCTCGAGCGTCGGGATAAACTCTCCACCAAGAGTATTAAACAGGCAGAGGGCTCCGGCAAAGATTACTATCATCACAGAAATGACAATCTTAGCTCGATTAAGACAGAATGTAAGTATCGGACGATAAAAACGATGGAGCGCGGCGATAAGGCGGTCTGACAACGAAGCCTTATGAACACTCTTCTTGCTTAGGAACAATGAACTTGCCATCGGCACATAGGTGAGCGACAGCATAAATGCACCCAAGATGGCAAAGAAAATAGTGAGCGCCATCGGCTTAAACATTTTACCTTCGATGCCGCTAAGTGTCAACAACGGCAGATAGACTATCATGATAATAATCTCGCCAAAGGCTGCGCTATTTCGAATCTTCGAAGCAGAATAATAAACCTCTTGGTCCATCTCGGATTGCGTCAAGCGTCGTCCGCCATACAACTTGCTGTTGGCTGCGATATGCTGACAAACAGCCTCGACTATAATTACTGCGCCATCAACAATAATACCAAAGTCGATTGCGCCGAGGCTCATAAGGTTGCCGCTTATGCCTACGGTTTTCATCATGCCGAAAGCAAAAAGCATTGACAACGGGATAACTGAGGCTACGACCAAACCGGCACGGAAATTACCCAAGAAGAGCACGAGGATGAAAACCACGATTAAGCCACCCTCCAAGAGGTTGTGCTCAATAGTATTAGCGACTCGGTCGACAAGCTGTGTGCGGTCGATAAACGGCTCGATAACCACGCCTTCGGGAAGCGACTTTTGTATTTCAGCGATTTTTGCCTTAACGTTTTTGCTTACCTTCTGAAAGTTCTCCCCTTTCAGCATCAGCGCTATACCGGCCACGACTTCACCATCGCCGTTACGAGTGACGGCGCCATAGCGAGTGGCATGGCCAAGCTGCACGTTTGCGATATCTCTAATAAGAATTGTGGCGCCCGATGACGTTTTCACAGGTATCTGCTCGATATCGGATGTGTTCTCAACCATACCGAGACCGCGAATATAATATTGATTGGAATTTTTCTCAATGTAACTGCCACCGTTGTTGGAGTTGTTGTCGGCCAATGCCTGATAGACATCAGCGATGCTTACTCCGGCCGAGAGCAATCTGTCGGGGTCGATAGCCACTTCATATTGCTTTACAAAGCCGCCCCAACCGCTCACTTCGGCAACGCCTTCTGTGCCGGCCAATTGTTTGCGCACAATCCAATCTTGGATCGTGCGGATATCCGACAATGAATATTTGTCTTCATATCCTTTTTCAGCTCTTACAGTATAATGGTAGATTTCGCCCAAACCGGTAGAAATCGGGGCCATACCAATCTCGGCCTTGCCGGCCGGCAATTGCTCTTCGGCCTCTTTCAGAGCTTGATTTACCTGTTCACGTGCCCAATAAACGTCGACATCGTCTTTAAATACAAAGGTGATGACCGATAGCCCGCTACGGCTAATGCTGCGTCGTTCTATTACATTTGGGATATTTGCCAACGCCATCTCTACGGGCGTTGTAATCAACTGTTCCACCTCCTGGGCGCCAAGCGAGGGCGCGGTGGTAATGATTTGCACCTGATTGTTGGTAATATCTGGCGTAGAGTCGAAAGGCAGCTGCTTTAACGACCACGCGCCCCAAATAATCAGTGCAATTGTAAAAATGCCAATCACCAATTTGTGGGTGATTGAGTAATGAATTATCTTTTGAAACATAATTGTTTAGTTAGTATAACAACATCATGCCCGGCCATGGCTTCGTCAGGTGTTGTCCACCAACTTAGCATGGCCGATTAAGTTTGCAATTATCTACTAAACAATCGGTGGTGCCCTAAGGGTTTGAGCATGTACGAAACAAGATTTTGCCGGAGCCTCGTCTCTGATGACGTAGGGCTGTTCAAGACTCTCTGTCGACAGTATATCGGCCAAAGACAATAGGTAGGCCGGCAAAAACGATATAACGTTTACTTGGGCCAGAGCCGTGGAGTTGTCAGCGGCCCTCTTGACGACAAAATCGCTACGCTCTACACATTTGTTTGCCGGCGATTGCGAATGTTGGCCATCATGCTCTTGATGTCCGTCACAAATGCGCTCTACTATTTGGTCTTGCTCAAGACATATTTCTCCGGCATGGTGATGGTGATGCACAAAGGGCATCATCAGTAGAAAAGCTACCGACAACATCATCGCGACGAAATATGTTTTAAGCTTCAATTGCAACATTGTGACTGTTTATAGCGCAAATATAACACTATTCCACAAAGTTGGCAACTTTCATATTCACAAAAATGGCAGGACTAATCGCGGAAAAGGCGCGGGAGAAGGTCGACAAGGTATCGGCGCCAATTCTCCCAGCTGTGGCCTCCGGCTGATATATTGAGCGTATAGCTATAACCTGCGACATCTAATCGCTCACACAAATCTTCATTTAATTTCTTGACGAAATCGTCTTTGCCATAGGCTATATAATAAAGTTTGGGCGCATCTGCAAACTGTGCAGCCAATTTGTCATCGAGGTTTTCATATACGCCAAGGTCTTCGGAGGTAAGATTTGAGATGCGACGGTCGATTTTTCCGCCACCGATGAAGCCAAAGTTTTCTTTAAGCTTGCCCCAATGGCGACCTATTGCTCGCATATTACCAACGCCTCGATTTCCCAAAGCATTTGTGGTCTGAGCCGATAAAAGGCCCACATAATCAAACAAATCGGGATTGTTGGCTGAGATAAACAGCGTGTGCAATCCGCCCATCGACAATCCTGCTATAGCACGATGAGATTTATCATTAATCGTACGATAGTTTTGGTCGACATAGCCGACAATGTCTTTTACAAACGAAGCCTCAAACTTGCCAAACATCGACGAGGCATTGTTTGACGAAGGCTCAATATCGGGATTATTGGGGTCATATCCGGGAGCTGCCGCTAAATTGACATTGCCGTTTGGCATTACGACAATCATTGGTTGGCAGCGATTGTCTGCAATCAGATTATCGAGAATTTCAATCGCGCGGCCACATTCCTGCCAAGAATTTTCGTCGCCACCGGAACCATGTAGCAAATAAAGCACAGGGAAGCGCCTTTGCGACGTCGACAGATAAGCTGCCGGAAGATAAACCGTCATGCGACGTTGCTGCATATCGTTGAGCGTCGATGGATACCAAACCTTCTCTACCTTGCCATGCGCTACGTTTTGAGCCACATAATCGTCGGCAAGGCCCCCACGAATAATGAAATAATTGAGCGTATCGGCTGCATTTCTCACCACATTGAGATTGGCCGGGTCTAACATTCGCTGCTCGTCATCGTCGTCTACTTCAAAAAAATATGTATAAATCTCGGATGCGAGCACTCCGGTAGTATATGTCCACGTATCGCCGTCGCGTTTCATTTCGGCCTTATTGAGTTTTCCCGACGAGTCAGCTACAGTCGTAGATGTGCCTCGCTTAGTTGGGAACGTACCTCTAAGGGTCATCTCGTCGACGTCGAGCATGGTAATAGTAAACGTCACACTGTTGTCGGCATTAATCACCGGAGAAACAGTCTTCTCGTCGGCCATAACGGTCGAAGCACTAAAAGATAGAAACGCAGCAATAAGAATCGACTTATTCATAATTACGAAAATAAATTTTCAAAGCTTGGGCGGACAAACAATTTCATCTCGTCTAAAGCAGAAACAGTTGACGCTATCTTCCGCGATTGCATCCGTTTCATTGTCGCCTACAATTTTAAGGTTGTAAATAAAACCATCAATGCATCCGGCGATAAGCGATGCTACCTCATCAGATTGCGGTTTGACATATACGAGACGCTCGGGATACATCAAAGCGAGCAGCAAAGCGAGTTCACCTTGACCGGCTTCGTCAACGACAAAGAATGCCTTACCGATATATAAGCCTTCAATCGAAACGCGATTTTGGGCCAATCGTTTAAGCGCTTTCTTGGCCGAATTGACGACATCCGTACCTTTATAGCGATATCTATCGAGCACGACGTCGCGCAAATTGGCAACTGTAGCCTTCGTGTGGCAGATTTGAGTAAATTGCGTTTGGAAATACTTTCTCACGCAGTGAGCTTGGTCTTGAACCGTCGAGGCCATAGCGTCGAGTTGCTCAATCGTGATGCGCTGACCGACCTTAATCGTCACTTCTCCGCCATTAGTCACCGCCGATCCTTTAGGCATAGCTTGAACAATGCCATGGAGGTAAACCGGCAAGATATCCAACCCAAGTTCACGAGCAAATTGAAATGCGCCCTTATGGAAACGCTTGACGTTGTTGCTGACATAACGCGGGCGCTCCCCTTCAGGGAAAATAGCAATGCTGTAGCCCTGCTCTACAAATGGGCGCAAACGGTCAATCATCATCTCGGCGCCCTGCCCTACTGTAATAAAGTCGAGCCAACGGAATATGCGCCCCGTAATAGGATTTGTACCGACATGGTCGTTTGCCACCATGATTATCTTAGGCGACAGCGTCATAAGATAGAAGGAGTCTAACAGCGACTGATGATTACTGATTATTACCGCTTGTCGTGAGAAATCTTCTTTATAATCATTCTCCAATCTAAAGCGCATACTCGGCATACGTTTTACATCAAAGCGAAACACCGAGCAACAATATTTATGCAGCAAAAGCTTCTTGCGCGGAGTAGGCTTTGTCACAACAAACATGAAAAAGCCCATTACATAAGCGGTTGCCAATTGCGTCAAGAACACCATAGCACAATATCCCGTGCAGAGTATCTTTTTGAGCGTTATCGGGCGCTGGCGCACTTTCCCATGCTTGCGTACGAGCCAATTGAATACCATCGGAGGCAACAAATAGGCCATCATCACAACCGAAAGCATACCTACGATTGTCACTTCGCCTAACGAGCGCAAAGCCGGATGGTTTGCAAAAATCAATGTGCCGATACCGACAAACATAATCAAGGCCGATACGATAATACTGTTTTTATATGAAGCGAGCAGCTTTTTCCGATAGGCAAACTCATACGATAAGCCCTCAGTCATGAAGATAGTGTAGTCGTCGCCCTGGCCGAAGATAAACGTAGCCAGAATCACATTTACGATGTTGAACTTTATGCCGAGAATAGCCATTATGCCAAGTATCCACAGCCAGCTTACAGCCATTGGCAGGAACGACACCAGGGCCAGCTCAATGCTTCCCAACGACATCCATAGGAAAAGGAACACAATAAATCCGCATGCGATACCAATATAATTGAAATCGTTTGACAGAGTGTTGGCAATTGAACCATTCATGCTCTTCACGTCAAAACACAATCCGGCAAAATCACGATTGCTTTGCAGACGGTCTTTTACCGTCTCAATATCGTCTTTAGCCACTTCGAGAGTTTGCACTACCGACCTGCGGCCAACAGTAGCATCCTCGCTTACGTTACCGACAAATACACTCGCCACAAGTTCTTCAAAATGGTCAAACGGTTGAGGCTCATAAGGCGTCGATATTATATCATCGAATGCGCTAAAAGCCTCGGAGCTAAAGCCTAACGCGCTCGATTGACTCGCAAGTTGCTCCGTCAAAAGATTTTTGTATTTGTCGATAAACGCTTGCCATTTCTCGAGGCGGCGCATCTGCTCGGTCTTTGATATAAGAAATGACGACACTTGATTGTGTGGCGATGCTATACCTTCACGCTGCAACGAATCAATAGACTCTGAAATCATTTCATTTTGAGCAAGAGCCTCATCCCATGTGCTGCCATTGCTCACCACGTAGAGAGTCTCGGTATTGGGATTATTGGTCAACAGGCTTTGGAAGTAGGCCATATCCTCGCGCTGCTCTGCCGTCATAAAATTGATATTGCGCATATCAGAGTCAAACTCTGTTTGCAAGCTAAAATAGCCGAATATCAATGTGAGAGCAACGATACCTACAACAGCCCATTTACTGTTGCCTATCGAGAAATTGGCCATGCGCGAAATAAGCTTTGGCGCAGAATTTTCAGCCTTGCTACGACGTATCTTTACAGCATGAGGCAAGAACAACAGCACAAACAAGATTGTGCCTACCAAAAGCAATGAGCTAAACAATCCGAGGTCGTGCAAGGCAGGCGCATTAAGTGGCACAAGGCAGAGAAACGCGCCAACAGTAGTAATGTTTCCAACGACTAAAGGCGAAACTATCTCCTTTAGCGCAGCTCGAGGATTGTCACTCTCTTTAAGATGGTCGATGAGGTGTAGCGGATAGTTGACAGCGATACCAAGTATCACCGAAGCGATACCTATCACTATTATTGAGGCCGAATCATAAAATATCGCTATAATTCCCATAGCGAAAAGCCACCCCCAACCGACAGAGACAACAATCAACAATATATTGCGAGCGTTGCGGAACACATAGATGAGAAGCGCCAATATAAGAAAGCCGGCAATCAAAACAGCCATGATGCTGTCCGACTTTATCTGATTTGCATTTCCGACAGCAATTACCGGCCCGCCGATTACGTGTATATCAAGGTTGGCATTATCGCCTTCGGTCAACGACGTGACGTGGTCTAACAACGCTACGAGTTTGGCATTATTTTCCGACTCATGCGCTCCGAATGACGATTCCAAAATTACGATAGCGCGGCGAGAGTCAGGCGAAAGTATATAGCCGTCGTAGGTGTCGTATTTTATTGAAGCTCCGCTCTGCGACAACCGTCCCAATATAGGCGAGAACAATCCGAGTGGGTCTCGCGACATATTTATCGTCAATATATTAGACGACGGGAATAGCAGCATCTGCTTGTCTTCAACCAACTGCCGAGCGATAAAATCGGGCTGCGAAAGCAAGCTGTCGATACGAGCATAGTCGGCATCGGTCAAAAAATAAGGCACGTTATCATATACGATATCAGCTACGCCAAGCATCTTCTCCATATCTATCTCTTTGACGATATTAGAGACATAGCCGGCGGTGTCATTCTCCTCAAGGTGAGCCACAAACGACTCTACCCCATCCACAAGCTGCTGAGGGTCAATGTCTGTTGTATCGCGTAAAGAAATTATCGCATATACTTTGTTGGCTCCCGAGATGTCTTGATAAACCGACAAAGCCGTCTGGTTGTCGTTGTCTAACGGCAAGAAATCAGAGATATCCTCCTTATATTGCAACGAGAGTATCGACATTGCCAACGCTATAGTTGCCACAATGCCTATCAGCCAAGCCATCAAAGGATGCTTTCTGAAATAATCGTATATGGAAAGTACAATGCGAGTCATCTAAATAAGGTAGTTGAATGCTATATGCCTGATTTTGGGCTACTTTTTGCGATTATCTATAAACTTAACCGGTTTGCGATTATTTGAGGGATTGTTGAGTTTTTGGACATCTTCAGGTGTCAACACTTCAACAATAGGAGCAACACGAATACGCGAACGGAAACGATCTTTCAAGTCTTTGATTACATCAAATGATTGTTGATGAGCGATGCCCACCTTTACGACAACCTCATCAGTACCGGCAAAGCTATTTTGCACCACTACCACATAGTTGATAACATATGGAGTATTGTCGAGCACATCATTGATTGCCGGCGGATAAATCGTTGTGCCCTTGAGTTTTATCATGTTGTTTTTTCGACCTACTAATGGGGTCAGGCGATATGAATTGCGCCCGCAAGCACATTGTTGCGTTATCTTACTGCTCATATCACCGGTGCGGAAACGTAGCAACGGCATACCTTCAACACCGAGCGTCGTAACTACGACCTCACCTACTTCGCCGTCTTTTACCGGCTTGTTGTCTTCTCCGATAATCTCCACTATAATCAATTCGGGATGTACGTGACCGCCACAGCCATAGGGGCACTCCGAAAAAGTAGCTCCCATCTCGGTCGACGAGTAGGTCGCAAACAAATCTACGTCCCACTTCTCCTTGATACGCTTACCAAGCAGATTAAGCGAAAAATCTTGTTCACGAAGGCCTTCACCGATACCGATAATGCGTTTTATACTCGAATTGCGATAGTCGATATTGTGTTGCTCGGCATACTCAATCAATCGCAGTATAAACGATGGCACACACATGATTGTGTCAGGCTTAAGACGGTTAATAGTGTCCCACTGCAATTCAGGCATACCATTGCCTACACGCACGATACTTGCACCCAATTTCCTGATACCGAGGAAATAGGCCAACCCTGCCATAAAACGTTTGTCGATAGTGGTCATCAGTTGTACGATGTTACCCGGTTTGAGACCGGCACAGCTAAACGACTTCATTTCGTTGTAGGCCAGGCGGTCGAGGTCTTTATCCGTACAACCAAATGTCACAGGGTCTCCCAATGTGCCCGATGTTGTAATATAGTCGATAATTTTCTCTTTGGCCACACAAAGGAAATCGGCATTGTGCAGTTGTAAATCTTTCTTCTCGGTAAAAGGCAACTTCTCTAAATCTTTAACAGTTTTAATCGCTGTCAGATCAATCTTGTTGTCGCTAAACATCCGTTGATAAAACGGAGAGTGATTGGCAAGATAGGCAATTGCCTCTTGCAGACGTATATTTTGGTATGCCTCAATCTCTTCAATTGAGCAAAATTCGATATCTTCGTTGGTATATTTCATTTCAGCAAGTCATTAAGCCATTTTATAAATTCATCTTTCCAAGCGATAGCCTCCGGCGTCGTTTTCTCGGCAGTAGCGCCAAAACCGTGGCCTCCGGTTTTATATTGGATATATTTGTGTGGTACATTTTTAGCAGTCAAAGCCGAATCAAGAAGCTCTGAATTGTGATACTTCACTATCGGGTCATCGACACAATTCATCAAAAAAGTCGGCGGCATATCAGCCCTCACATGACGCTCAAGCGATAACGAGTCTTTCATGGCAGCACTTATCGCCCTGCCTTCGCCAATCAAACCACGGCGCGAACGCTTGTGGCAACATTTATCGACAAGGCTGACGACAGGATAGATTGGCGCTATAAAGTCGGGCTTCAACGACACAGTAGATGTCACGCCAACCAGCGACAACACATCGGTATCAAAATAGATACCCGACATCGCCGACAAATGGCCTCCGGCCGAAAAGCCCATCACACCTACCTGATTGGGATTAATACCATATATCGCTGCATTCTCTCTAACTATCTGTATGCTTCGCTGCACATCCTGCAACATATCCGGATAGCGATTGCCATGCGACAGCAGTCGATAATGCGTTATAAACGCGGGCACTCCGGCAACACGATATTCAAGGACGAAAGCCGAGATGCCATTGGCCTGAAGCCACTTTGCTACTTCCTCTCCCTCGGTCTTGCGGTCAAGCCAAAAGTAACTGCCGCCAGGGCATACAATTACCGCAGGCGCATCGGGGTTGGGTGCCAAATATGGGGTCAACTTCACCGTCTTTCCACAGTTTGTGCCCTCCCAAATATTGATGCTTTGAGCTGATAACGAGAGCGTAGAGCAGAGAACTAATATGAGTGTTGTTATCCTATTTAGCTTCATTATTAATAGCATTAATGATTATATGATCGCCCAATATGGCTTCAGCCGTACTAACAGCCGTCAATGGGACACCGCAAATACCATGCAGATTTATATTCTGTCCGGTAAGGTATAGGTTTTTAACCTTGGTATAAACCGGGAGCTGAGAGAAAATCATATTCTCGCAATCTTTGCGATACCCAAAGATTGCGCCGTTCTTTGTATTGTAGTAATCACGAATTGTCAACGGCGAAGCTGAATAGACTTTAGCTATCATATCTCTAAAACCTGGGAAAACCTTGCTAAGTTTCGCAACTATCTTTTCGACCTGTTGACCTTTCCATTGCAAATAACTGTCACCTCGCCTACCGACCGTTGTATCGGCCCAACGACTCATCACATCATAATCCAACGCGCAGTGTACAAGCAAGCGCGAAGCATACTCTCCTTGATTATCGTCAGGCGGAGTCATATACATAAATCCATGCGGCCACGACAACTCATCATAGCGGTTTTGAGTCCACATCGCGTCGTAATCGTCAAGGAAGTAACAGGTGTGATCGATATATTTAAACCTATCGGGTTTCAAATCGATAAATACCGAGAACGCTGAATATGAGTTTGGTATCTCATCCAGACGCTTTATAAACACCTTACGGAACGTGCCTTTCGGCACAAGCTTCACCAACTGAGCGGGATGCATCGACGACACATAGCAGTCGGCAACATACTCTCTGCCATCGGCCGTAACGATGCCCGTCACAGACTTATCTACAACGTTTATTCCGGTGACCTCGGTGTTGGCGACCACCTCGCCACCACCATTGACAACGACGTCAATCAAAGCATCAGCCAACTGTTGGCTTCCGGCCACAAAACGAGAGGAGCCATTGATATACAATACATTGAGCAAGGCATGGACATAAGCCGGAGTATGCCCCTTTACTCCGCCATACAGCGGATTGAGATATGCCAACACCTGACGGAGTTTGCTGTCTTTGATATATTTAGCAATCAATTTATCAGCGGGCATCAAGAACTCTTCGGAATGAGCATTTATATCATATTTTTCAGCGCTGAGATAATACATTGGCACTTCGCGTGTCAATCGATAGAGAGCCTCAACATACTCAGCTAAATGCTCTTTTTCATCAGGGAAATAACCGGCCAAGCTATCTACAAAGCCCTGCTTACCCGAGGCGATTTTGTAGACATCCGACGTTTTGTCAATCCTTATCTCATCCATACACCCACAAGGTATATGTTGAATGTTAAGCTTCTGATAAATACCAAGATAATGACACAGTTTATACAGCGAGCCTCCGGGCATAAAGCCTCCGACGACGTGCATTCCCGTTTCATATATCTTACCGTTGCGACTAAAGCATTGCAGCCCGCCGCCAACAATTGAGTTCTTTTCGAGGATAGTCACACGGTAGCCGTTCTTGGCGAGAAAAGCTCCGGTAAACAAGCCTCCTACCCCACCTCCTATTATGATGCAACTTTTGTTCATACAGTTATAGGAATTATTAAGGGTGAATAGCGGTCAAATCGGCTTGTATCGACATCTCGTCCGATAATACAAACCATGCCGCCGTCGAAGGTGTAATCATCATTCCAAACAACATGCTTGTAATGAAGATTACGCGGCAAATCGGCAGTGGCGACCGCCGTATTATAATCGGCAAGGTTTTCCTCGTAGCCATACACCTCCTTGTCGCGATGCGACAGCGCATACAGCAACGGTATTACACCTATACCGCAGTTAACAAAATAAATCGGGCCTGACGACTGCGACAATGCCTCAAACACAGCTTGATATTGTGGCATAAGCCTGAGCGTTTTTTTGCAACGAGCCACATTGCGCCATCCGCGATATGCATATTTATATAGCGCTAAGCTCTTGAAATAAGTCGGAGTTTCTATTTCTCCAACCATCTTCATAAACTCATCATTTACAATCTTGCGATATGTCGAAGCCTGCTTACGCAACGCCAATTCAGCAAACGTACCTGCCTTTATACGTGGTAAGATACGTAGCGTAATCATGCCCTTGCGAAACATAAAATCGCTCTTCGACAGATAGTTGCCTGCACCATGGAGCACCATTGGCACGACATCCAATCCGAGCTCATTAGCAAGCATAAACGCGCCCTGATGGAAACGCAATATCGAGCAATCATCCGAGCGTGTGCCTTCAGGGAACACCATTATTGAATAGCCCTTATCACGCAGAGTTTTCAAACGAGGCAATATAGTTTCTACACCGGCCGACACCGGTAAGAAATCGGCATAATGCACTATATTACCAAAATATTTATTGTTCCAAACCCAATCGTTGGTGAGTATTACCATTTTTGGCGTAACCGACATCACCACCGGCAAATCGAGATGAGATTGATGGTTGCAAATTATCAATGCCGGCTTCTCGAATGTTTCATTTGATTGGTTTTCATAGCGCGTTCCCGACCCCGGGAAATGGCTCGCAAAAAACGACGACATTCGCTGCAACGATTTATGGAAACTGAGTTTCTTCTTGTCGGTGACTTTGCCAAGATGGAAATGCAGATAAGCATAAGGCTTAAATACAATCAGCGACCAGAACAAAAAGTGCGAAATGCCGTAGATTGAGCGAATCAAGCGCCCGAATGTTATTGACGCTTGGCGAGGTTCACCATTCTTACGAGTAAAACATTTTAGCTCACCGCTAAAAAACTTCTTGTGAGATATACATTTATAAAATCTCACAGGTAAACCATAGACAATCGCGCCAAGACAGAGCACGGTATTAAGAATACTAATACGAGTGAAATCAAGGCCGGGACGGAAATGGCTCACGCGTAGCGATTGAGGCGGATAATACACCTTAATCGGTATAGACAAAATATTTACGCCGTTCCACGCAGCAAAGACGAGCAATTCGAGCTCAGCCTCGTAGCGGCTGGTCAACAAGCCAAGGCCATAGAGGCGACGTAAAGGATATGCCCTATATCCGGTTTGAGTATCCTTCAGGTTGCGACCGGTTTGAACTGCAAACCAAAAATTTGAGAATTTATTGGCAAATGAGCTTTTGCCGTTAATATCTACATTGGTTAAATCTCGCCGGCCGACAATGAGTGTTGATGGATTTTCTATAATCGCCTTCACAAAATAGGCTATATCCGAAGGGTAATGTTGCCCATCAGCATCAATGGTTATCGCGTAGTCAAACCCAAGTTGAATTGCTCGGTTGAATCCACTCTTGAGAGCGCTGCCCTTACCTTTGTTGTGGATGTGATTTACAACCGTTATTGCATCTCCAAACTCCTTAAGCAAAGTAGCCGTAGCGTCGGTGCAACCATCGTCAACAACTATGACATCTCGAGCATATTTCAACACATCCGACACCACATTGCTTATCGTGCCGGCATTGTTATATGTCGGTACAATTACGCAAATATTGTGGCTGCGCATTGTTGCCTTCAGATTGTCACTCTCGAGATGCGTCATTTCTTATAAATCAATGATAATTTTGTAAAGACCACGTCGGCCGAGGTCACGGTTACCGAAGCTTTGATAGTCGACTCTGATTCATCAATAGCTATACCCGAAAAGTTGTAACTGACACTCGGAGTCTCTTGTGGGTCTATCACCACCAAGAATTTTGCATTTTTCACCTTGACGAGTGTCAATTCTTCGCCCAATAGGTCTGACAGCAATTCAGTAGCTATCTGTATGATACAGACCCCCGGGGTGATTGGATGGCCCGGAAAATGCGCCTTATAAATCACTGAATCGGTGACAAAATCTATCGCATAAGTCTTATTTTCACGGTCAGCTTTGCTGACTCTATAGAGTTGATTATTCAGAATCATTTTCGTCGGCTATTGTTAGTGGGACAAAGAGATATTTAAGGTGTCTCTTACTATTGACGATGCATAATGTATCGCCCGAGGTAGTCACTTGATATTTATGTTTGGCTGTATATGGCATGCCATACAACTCATGAAGACAAAATTTCAAATCGTTTTTAAGCACCAGCTTGATATACCATTTATTCAAGAAGCTGACAACATTGATTAATTTCACCTTAGCCTTGGCCTTGGTATAGACAAAGTCGATGGCCGAAATGCCAAATTCATTAATCATGCTGCCATAGATTGTAGCTTGGTCCTCCTTAGCAATCAAAATGCCGGTTACGGCTGCCTTTTTTGTTTCAATAGTAAATGAATAGCGCTGACGGCTCAAAATTGAGTCGCCGTCAGTGGCTTCACATTGCGCGTGCAACACTGTGAATGTCAGCAAACTACTTAGGAATAGCAAAAAGGCTTTCATTGACCGTCGTATTCGTTACTATATTTTTTAATACGATATTTGATCTATCTCCATTCTTTTCATAAATATCCACCTCCGAAATCATGATATCCGACTTTGTAAATGTCAGCACGATTTTAGAGAACATTTGCTTCAAGTCTTTTTTCTTAGGCACAAGCGTTACGACATAAGAGCTACCGTTCGAAGCAACGCTCACCGTAAAATCGGTTTGGTTTGACAATGCCTTACCGGTGACAGTATTCATCATTATTCGCGCAACCTCTTTAAACACTTTGTTTGAATTGGTGTCTATCACATCTTTGCGCGATTTATTGCCTACATAAACCTTTGTGCCGTTAAAGATAAACAGATATTGATATGGCGAGGTATACTCCCAGCGCAATTTATCGCTCTGCCGATAAACCATACGTCCTTTCGACACCATTTTCTCATTGAGCATCGACAAATTTTTTGCCTGCACAAAAGAGCAATCCATCGACTTTAATGCTGCTGCCGATGCATTAATTTTTGTGATAGCATCCTGCTGTTGCTTGGCCGTCAGTGTCTCTGCCGAAACCGTGAATGTCAGCCAACATATCAAGAATAAAATAATGTATCTTAGACTCTTCATATCTCTTTTCTTTTATTTAGCTACTAATATACATCCGCCCATAATTAAGGCTACTCCTATCCATCGGTTTATTGCAATTGTCTCGTGCAAGAATACTGCTGCGAGCACCAAGGCAAACACATAGCTCATACTCATCATCGGACTCGCCATACTCAACGGGAATATCTTTAAGATACTTATCCACAACAGCGACGCTAACGCAAAGAGCACTCCGCTGAGTAGAAGCCACCAATTGGTGAGCAAGGTCATAAAAAATGCCATTGACCACTCAAAATCGGGCATATTGTTTAACGCCAATTTCAACGTTAACTGCCCGAAAGCGAGCATTAGGCTCTGTAATATCGCAAGTCCGATTAATTGCCACATATCCTTATATCCGTTTTAAGCGAATCAACGACCAAGTTGCGTTATCGCTATGATTGATAATTGTTATTGAATTTATATCACCGCCGTCATAGCATCCACGATACAGCAACGATTGAGGTATCGTCTGCTTGGCTAAAATTGTAGCCCCGACGTATAGCGACATTGCCGATACAGAGAAATTATTGCCGAATATATTTTTGTATCTCAGCAACAAAGGTTGGTATTCGAGAGTTTGCAACAACTGCTCGTATGGTTGGTCATTGATGCTATTACCATTCACGCCGAGAAGAACTATAGGGTCTGACTTCTCATTAATCAGCTGAGCTATATCATGTTGACCCGTCAATTTCACCTCAGTCACTTCACACAATGTTGTCGCTGAAATCTCATTCGACAGCACTGTAGACATCGATGTCTCGGTGATTGTCGTATAGTCGGCCTGCACTCTACGCAACACCTTAGCAATGAAGGGCGTCACTTCATCGTGCGACCCCACCAAAGCATTTGCTATAGCGCCCAACTTCATCTGCAACCAAGCGTCAAACAAGGCGCTTTCAAACGATATACCTTGCTGAGAATACGTATTGTTGTAGCCATGGCACTTAAGCAATATTGCAATCAGCGAACTGATTGTATTGTGGGTTGACTGCATAAAAAGCGTTGGCTTCAAACAGCTCTCGCCATACTGATACAAATCAATCAAAAACTTCTCGGAGTTTTCGATGCAGCCTTTACCTGTACCTGTCACAATAGCTTCGGGCATATTGATATCGGCTTCTCGCAATGCAGCCAGCGACGTAGCTACCGCACGCTTTAATATTTTGCTCATTCGGCGTGCTTCGCCCGGCGAGATTAGCCCCTTGATATCAGCTTCTTGCGAACGGATATAGTCGCCCTCAACTTCTATGGGCGACTCAAACCATTGGTCAGACAATGGAGATTGGCAAGACACCTGAGCCAACGAATTTATGTAACAGTGTTTATCCATATTTATCCCTTGTGCTTCGAAAAAATTAAAGTTGTGTCATTACCGCCAAAACCAAAAGCATTGTCTACCACATGGTCAACTTCGGCTATGATGGTCTTATCAACCGGCTTTGCATCATTGGCAATCTCATTTTTAAAGCCAAGATTCACCGGAATGAAACCACGATTAATAGCCAACAAACATATTACCGACTCTATCGAGCCCGACGCACTTGTTGTATGCCCGGTAAATGCTTTAGTCGACGAAAATTTAGGCAACTTATCGCCAAAAACTCGGTGCATGGCAGCGAGTTCGGTTATATCATTATTGGGAGTACCGGTGCCGTGAGCATTGACATAGCAGATTTCATCAGGCTGCAATCCGGCCATTGCCAACGCTTTTGTCATCGAGAGATATGCGCCGTCGCCATTGTCTGACGACGCCGTCTGATGATATGCATCGCACGTATTTGCATAGCCCGAAAGTTCGCCCAATATTTCAGCTCCGCGAGCCTTAGCCGAAGATTCGCTCTCGATTACTATGTAGGCGGCACCCTCTCCGAGGTTAATCCCCGCCCTATCTTTATCAAATGGCCGGCAGCGCTCGCCATCAAGTATCATCAATGTATTAAACCCATTGAGGTGAAACTTCGACAGAGCCTCCGACCCTCCGACCACAGCTATATCAACCAGCCCGGCTTTAATCATATTCGCTCCGAGCACAATCGCATTAGCCGCCGATGAGCAGGCTGTCGACGTCGTGGTAATCATTGCAAAGTCGCCGATACTATTGGCTATAAGCTGAGTAGAGCAGCCACAATCGTTATATTTCAATTCATCAACCGCAGCCGACTCTCCGTCGCTATCGTATGCCGACTTAAAATATTTCTCGGTGCAATCCATCCCACCAACAGTAGTACCGCTGATGAAAGCCGATTTTGATAGCATCTGCGGCGTAAGATGAGCCGTTGTTATTGCCTCTTTAGCTGCAATGATGCCCATTAAAACCGTGCGCAGATTTTCAATCGGATAACCGACATTAAGCATTTGCGACATCTCGGCGTTTGACAATGCCACCTCCCCCACCGGGTAATTGTTCAACTCGGTAGCGATATGGCTTATCTTACCGATGCCGCTCTTCTCCTCAAGAAGAGCACGCGCCGTAGCCTCAAGGCCAACGCCTAAAGCCGAAATGATTCCGGCACCGGTCACAAATACTTTTTCAGCCATCTTATTTCTTGCGGTTTTTGCTTACATAATCGGCAATCGAAGCTACCGACTTAAATATAGCTTTGCCCTCGGCCGGATTTGAGAGTTTGATGCCATATTGTCGCTCCAACAATACGATAAGTTCGAGAGCATCAATTGAGTCCAAGCCCAAGCCTTCTCCAAACAGAGGAGCATTAGCGTCAATGTCATCCGCTGTAAGGTCCTCGAGATTAAGAGCTTCAATTATCTGGTTTTTGAGTTGTAATATCAATTCATCCATGATTTTATATAGTTTGTTTAGTTTGTTACTAATTTTAGGTTAGCTAAATAGTCCTCCTCATCATTGTAATCAACCCATCCGGTCAATATAAATGTCGGCGAAGAGGTCAAAAAAGCATTGCTGACAATCTCATCAATTTTTGCCTCGTCATAGCCGGGCATTACATAAAACGATGATTCACCGTATATCTTGTGACGAATAGCGATTTCCCCCGTGACTATATTCGACAATGTATAGACAAACAGTGCCGGGCTGGGGAAATAGTTATCGTCTGTAATAGTTTTTTGATAGTTTCGATCAGTGATAAGCGACCCGTTGCGATTAAACAAAATTATCGCAGCATTCTCTTTTTCTTCAATCGGTTTGTCCTTGAGCAACAGCTCGGCAGCCAAAAATCCGAGTTTACAGAGCGAATCCATTTTGAAAAACTTTGGGTAGTCACCAACATATTTGCGATACAATGCCGTGAGTGGCAATGCCTCCAAATTTTGGCCATTGAGCAATACTTCATTATGAGCAATCACTACACGCGACAAAGTATTCATAGCTTGCCTCCTTTCACATAAGCGATTCCGGCATTCGACCCGCCAAAACCCGATAATATCTTTATAAACGCAGTCTTTTCAGTAGGTCTCGCGACGTTAGAGATATTAAGAGGATACGTTGTCCCTACCTCATCATATCCGCGAGTTGGCAATATAGTAGCATTGTCAATTGCATACATCGATAAAATAGTTTCGATTACTCCGGCTGCACCAAGCGTGTGCCCATAATAGCCTTTCAGCCCATTGACGGCAACGTCGTCTAACGCTGCACGATGCAAAGCTATCGACTCCATTTCGTCATTGTAGGCTGTAGCTGTGCCGTGGGCATTCACAAAGGCCAACGACGATTTATCGACTGTCGACAGTATGTCGGCAAGCACTCGATATGAGCCTTCACCCGTACGTGATGGCCCTGATATATGATTGGCATCGTTGTGTATCGAGCTGGCTCTGAATTGCCAAGCGGCGGTATCGTCAACTCTCGTCGTCAATATTATTGTGCCGGCAGCCTCGCCGAGATTTAGTCCGACTCGATTTTTATCGTAGGGCTTACATTCTATCGGGCTCAAAGCCTTAAACGATTGGAAGCCAGAGATAATAAATTTCGACAGCACATCGCTCCCGACAACTATTGCATGATGATATCGCCCGCTAAGCAACGAACGTATGGCTGCAATCTGAGCACATACGCCCGATATACAAGCGTTTGACACTACTATCGGCTGATTGTTATTACCAAAATGCAACGCTATTTTTCGAGCCGAATTAGCCAAATAGCAACGCTCATCGGCCAAATCCTCTGCCAAGAAATCGACATTGCCTTTGGTCGTCGATACCACAAACAACACATCGTCATCTGCCGCATTTATAGTGCAACTGTCGAGCGCTCTACTGATTGACAAAATGCAAAGCTGCTCAAAAAACGTATAGCCTTCGGCCGAGCCAACTTCATCGACAAACAGGCTCGATATCTCTTCTCTGTCGAGCAGTGAACCGCAAAACGGTTCGGGCAAGCCAAACGCGCCATCATAATGTTTCAAACGCGAATGCCCGGCAACAACAGCCTCAAAATTGGCTTGCGAAGTTGTGCCAAGCGGCGAAATAATATTATCTGCTACTTTGGTTATCATTGGCTCACCCATTTATTTTTCCAATCTTGATAAAACTGAGGATTATCCCATACAAGTTGATAATTTTTATCCATAAACACCTGTACGGAATGACCGGTTGCCAACACTGTGCCGTCGCGTTCATCAATGATTTCATAGTCAAAGACTATCTTAGCGGCATCGGTAGGCACATAAGTGATTACTATCAAAGGCTTCATCTCATAGAGCAACGGCCGCTTATACTTAAACGACAACTCTACCAACGGTGCATAATAGCCATTTGAGAAGATTGTCATATAGCCCAAGCCATATTTCTTGCCAAAGGCCTCTCGAGCATCTTCAAAATATAGCGGATAAGAGCCATGCCAAACGACATTCATCGAATCTACCTCGCTAAATCTTATCTCAAACTGCTTTGTCGCTTGTAGTTTAGTCTTCATACTTACTAATCGTTTTCGGCCTCTCTCACTGCTATTTTCATCTCTGACTCGGCCAAAACCTCCTGCCCGATGCTTACTGTCGCATCTACAAGCGTCATACCAAATGCTTCCTGAACAACGGCTATGCGCGTCGTTATCGTCTCGCCGACCTTTGGGCAGCGATGCAATGTAAGGTTTCGTATTGCCCCGATAAAGCCGAGCTGAATACCTTTTTTGAGAATATACTTGTTGATATATCCGATACGTGCCGCACAAGTCTGCGCAATGTTCTCAATTACACCCGACGCAGTAAACTCCCCTGCCTCAACAAAAATATTGTCACCGGTGATTGTGGTCTCCGTCTCGGTCAATTGCTCCTCATAGCGAAGCAATTTGCCTACCATTACGAAAGGCTCTTGTTGCGGCAGCAACTCGTGTATGTCTATTCCTTCAAATTCCATTTAGTCGGCCCAAAAATCAAAATAGTTATACCATTGCGTTGGATAGTCCTTTACAGTCTGCTCCAACATCGCTACATATCGGCGCGCATAGTCGGCTGCACGTTGGCGTGTCGTCCCTTCAATTCCACATTCTATCTTTCGAATGGTGATTTGATAAGTCGTCGTGTGAGTCTTCATCACCGACACAAACAACATCGGCACCGAGCGCGTCGCCGCCAAAATAAACGGGCCAATGGGAAACTTAGCCTTCGCTCCAAGGAAATCGAGCGAAAATGCCTTTTGCGAGCCAAAAACTCTATCGGCCGGCATACTTAACACTTCGCCATCGCCCAATGCTCGGTCTATCACAAACAGATGCGACATATCTGCCGTCATCGGTATCATGCGTATATTGTTGCCGTCAAACATCTTGCCTCTATTGGCCATGACGCTCTCCTTTTCTCCGGCAAACACCAAAGCATTGATACGCTTACCCTTCGCCACGAGCGAATATCCGGCAATCTCATAATTGCCTATATGCGAGCTAAGCTGTATAAATCCCGAAGGCTGCTTATACAACTCAAGATATTCTTCATAGCCATCTATGTCAATCTTAAACTTCTTTCCGGCATACATCGCAAAACGGTCAATTACGACCTGTGAAAACTTGCAATGGTTTTTATATGTCATCCATAGCGACTTCCATCGTCCGTAGCCGAAACGCTCTCTGAAATATGCATATATGGCTCGCCGAGCACTCTTGTTGACTATCATTGTCGGTGGCACGATAAACAGCGCTGAAAAGCCATAGATGATACGCACATTGGTCACTCGCAACATACGAGTTAACCAACGATGCATCCAACTGTTTCCGTAGGTCGTTCCGACCCATTTGTCATGTTCAAGATTGCTCAATAAGGTATCTCCCGGCAGTTTAAGCGTTTACTTTTTGCTCAATATAGTTGTAGAAATCATTGAGCGTGACAACTTTTGCCATCTCTTCGGGCTTAATCTTAAATCCGAATGTCTTCTCAACAATTACCACGATATCAACGAAGTCGAGGCTGTCGATACCCACATCCTCTTTCAAGCGGGCATCGGCATAGATGCGTTCTTCGTCTACTTCGAGGTCTTCAATCAAGAAATTACGAACTTTACTTTCTATTTCTTTACGTTCCATATAGTTATTATTACAGTTATATTATTTGAGTTTACAAACCATTATGCTGTGGCCCTGGCCCAAGTAATCATGAATGGTTTCGAGTTGGAGGCCCGACTCATTTACCAAGCGAGTCATATCCTCTGAATGATACATCTTGCTATTTCCATTAGCTATCGCCGTGAAATATAGGCTCGTCAATGTCAGACAAAGCGCAGCCGGTTCGAAGCGTTGGCGGTCCCACAACGTCTCCATTATGTATAGTCGTGAGTCGGCATTCATCACCTTCGCTGCACGACGCAGTATACTTACAATCTGCTCCTCGCTGAAGCAATCCAAGAATTGGCTCATCCATACAGCCTCAAACTTCCTATCGGCCGGCATCTCCGAAGCCTCGTTAAGCAAGTCGATGCCAAGCCCGTCGATACGTTCAGCTCCGGCATTGCCTGCCACATTGGCCTTCATCATCGCTATCTGCTGGGGCAAATCAAGGATAGTGACTTTTACATCCTCGTCATATCCTACACATCGCAATGCCCAACGCCCGGTGTTGCCACCGACATCAAGCAGCGTGCGTGGCTTATTGGCAAAAACTATCTCCAGCGCTTGATCAAACGAGCTGTCTGAATAGAAATGGTCAAAGCCAAACCAACTTTTCTGTATATGCTTGGGCAGCGACGACAATCCTTCGTAGACGGTAGGCCAATCGCCAAGAGTTTTCAGCCCTTCGGGTTTCCCCTCCAAAAGCGACTCTTCGAGATTGAACCAACCAAGATAGTTCACATCGTGATTAAAATCGATATTTACCTTCGTAGCCGGGTCTGTTAACAAAAACCAACCGGTCTTCGACAGCCTGAATTTATCCGTTTCCGGGTCAATCAATACAATGCCAATACAGAGCGATGCCTCGAGCAAACATTTCGCCGCATATAACGACACGCTTTTTACCTTTGCTATCTCTTCGATAGTCATACCCGACTCTGAGTCGCGCAGCATATCCAGTATGCCCCACTTGCGCATAATGCGCGCCGTTTGAAACACTACCGGGCCCCACGCTATAAACTCAGCCAAACGCTGAGCCTCGCGAGCGCTTAAATTGTCCTTTGTATATCTCTTTTGTAGTTCCGGAAACAAATTCATTTCTAAACAGTTTGTTTAAGTCTAATCGTGATTAGAACGTTTATTTGATTTTGCCAAACTTTCTCGCCAAGCCATAAAAAGCTTTTGCAATGCGGTCGTTCTCAACGAAATCGGTATCGCCCGACACTCCGTCGATAGGCACTATGCATACGATTTCATTATTCGACAAGTCGGTGACGGTAATCGTGCCGTAGAGCTTTATATAGCAAGAGCCCCACATGCCACTACCCTGTTTGCGTGCCAGATTGTCAATGTCAATCTTTATCTTATAGTCGGCTTTTGCAATATCGTCGACAATTCTCAGATTTTTTCTCTGATTTTTCAGGCCGGCCTTAAAGTGCTCATCAGCCAGAGCGATACGTGTGTCATAATCCTTTCCACACCATATCTTATAGTCTTCATCTTTCTCCCAGGTTGCTCCCTCATGAGAAATTTCAACATAAACACCGACATTTTCATCCATAAACTCTGTTGAGCCGGTTGTCGGTTTCATACCTTTTGCTGATGCACAGATGCAAACTATTGTCATCAAAAGTGCAAATAATGTAATGCGTTTCATGGTTATTTAAGTTTATATTTTTTTGATAATAAGTGCACTGTTCGTACCGCCAAAACCAAACGAATTTGACAATACTATATTTACCGGCATATCTACCGTCGTTCGTGCCAAATTGAGCTTGGCTGCCGCCTCACACGGCTCTTCGAGGTTGATATTCGGAGCTACGAAATTGTTTTGCATCATTATGACACTATAAACTATCTCGCTCGCTCCGGCCATCCAACATTCATGCCCGGTCATCGATTTTGTCGAACTTATCAGCGCTTTCTTGCCCGAGAATAGACGGTCGAGCGCCATTGCCTCATACATATCGCCTTGTGGCGTTGAGGTGGCATGAGCATTGATATAGTCGATATCCTCGGCTTTAACTCCGGCATCTTCAAGCGCTCGTGTCATTGCTTTGACCGAACCGTCGTCGCTCGGTTGCGATATACCGCCACCATTCGACGAAAAGCCATAGCCGACCACCTCGGCAAGTATTGTCGCACCTCGCGCTATTGCATGATCATAGTCCTCAAGAACCAATGCCGCAGCTCCGCCACTCGGTATCAGCCCATCTCTACCTTTGTCAAACGGGCGTGAAGCCTTGGTCGGATCGGCCATATTTACCGAGAACGTATTCAGTGCATCAAAGCTCGACATCGAATAGTAGTTGGTCTCTTGAGCTCCGCCTGTCAAAATCACATCTTGCAATCCCTGCTTAATAAGCAAATAGCCCAGCCCTATCGAGTGTGAACCACTCGCACAAGCTGCACTGATTGTAAAATTGACGCCCTTGAGATGAAATATCGTACTCAAGTTCATGTTTACGGTAGAGTTCATCGACTGGAAGATATAGCCCGAACCAATCAACGCCGAATCGTGCTTCTCATCCATGATTTTTTGGGCTTCCACCACCGCCTTTGCCGACGAGTCGTTGCCAAAAATCACGCCTACTTCATTGTTCATCAAATATTCATCAGAGATTCCGGCCTGCTCAAAAGCCTCCTTCGAAGCCATAAATGCATATTCAGCCTCCTCCGATAAGCAAACGCGTTGACGACGATCAAGCACACCCTTCAATTTCGGACGCTCTACTATGCCGGTCAAACCCGAGCGATAGCCTAAATCCAGGCGCTCCTGCTCCAAGCCGATACCCGACTTGCCATTATAGAGCGACTCTTTTACTTCAGCTTTATTTTTCCCGATACACGACCATATGCCCATACCGGTTATTACTACTCTTCTACTCATGAATATAATCCTCCATTGATTGAAATAGTTTCGCCGGTGATATACGACGACTCCTTCGAGGCCAAAAATGCAACTAATGCTGCAACCTCGTCTGGCTCGCCAAATCGTCCCAGCGGCACCTGTTTTTTCAAACTCTCTTCGTCGAGATCTTTCGTCATATCCGACTTGATAAAGCCCGGAGCAACAGCGTTGACCGTCACCTTTCGCGCAGCCACCTCTTGTGCCAAAGCCTTTGTCGCTCCTATCAGAGCTGCCTTTGCCGCCGAATAGTTGGCCTGACCAGGTAGCCCTTTAAGTCCCGACAGCGATGCTATGTTGATGATGCGGCCATATCGCTTGGTCAGCATTCCCTTCAGCACACGACGTGTCACATAGAAAAAGCCGTTGAGCGTAGTGTTAATCACACTCTGCCACTGCTCTGTCTGCATGAAAATCATCAGATTGTCTTGGCGGATACCTGCATTGTTTACCAATACGGTGATGCGGTCATCCACATGGCTCTCCTCCCATTGCTCCAAAGCAGCGTCAACCGAAGCTTCCGAGCCTACATCAAAGCGAAGCAGTTCAGCCGTGCCTCCGGCTGCAACAATCTCATCAACAACGGCTTGTGCTGCCGATTCGTTCGCCACATAGTTAACTATGATGCCGAGTTGTTGCTGTGCGAGTCGTTTACATATAGCAGCGCCCAAACCGCGAGAGCCACCTGTTACCAAAGCATAGTTCATCAGTCGATATATTTGATAATGTTTTTACGTAAATAGTTTTGCGTCTGTTCAATCTCTTCATAGAACGGCGTATCCTCTATAAATTTCGGACAGATTGCGCGTATCGCCTCATATTGCTCGCGACTTCTCGGCGACAACTTGTCGGCGAGATTCAGACAGTCGGTCGCCTGAGCCAAAGCTATATAGTGGACAGCCATCACCTGATAAGCATTGTCAATGACTCGCTTACAGAGCAACGCACTGTTCGTACCCATACTTACGATATCTTGATTGTCGTTGTTGTTGGGTATACTGTGCACATAGTTGGGCATCGCCAAAGTCTGACACTCTGCCGTCGTAGACGTCGCCGTAAACTGGCAAGCTTGCATACCATAGTTCAAACCAAGCACACCAAGATTTAAGAACGGCGGCAATATGCCGTTTATGCGATCGTGGAACAGATAGTTGAGCTGACGCTCTGCCGTCATGGCCAATCTTACCATAGCTATCTTCACCTTATCCTGTTCCAATGAAATATAGTCGCCATGGAAGTTACCGCCATGATATATATTGTTGGTCGTATAGTCGACAATAGGGTTATCACATGCCGAATTGGCCTCATTTTCCAACACTTCGGCCGAATTTTTCAGCGTGTCGTAAATCGGCCCGTATATCTGAGGTATGCAGCGAAGCGAATAGTAGGCCTGCACCTTATGCTCAAAATACGTATCCTTATTCTTGGCAGGGTCATAAAGCTCGTGCTCACGTTTCTGCAAATGACGACTTCCGTCACTCACCTCTCTGAGCCAACGAGCTATCACTTGCTGACCCGGTTGACGACGGCATATATTTTCTTCAACCGACATATAGTCGTCAAACGAATCGGCTATCTCATTTATCCATGCCGCCGCTATAGTTGCATATTTCAACAAGTTTTCGGCATAATATTGATTTACAATCGAGATACCGGTCATTACCGACGTGCCGTTGGTCAACGACAATCCGTCTCTGACATAGATTTTCATCGGCTCCAAGCCTTCAATCGCCATCACATCGGCTGTCTTTCTCCATTCTCCCTTGTAGTGCACTTTGCCCTCACCTATCAAACATAGCGCTATATGAGCCAACTGCACAAGGTCGCCACTGGCTCCAACACTACCATGTTGAGGTATAAACGGATATATACCACGATTTACAAATTCGGTAAGCAATCTGATGATTGATGGGTGAATACCTGAGCGAGCTTGCAAGAATGTGCCGATACGCACTATCATCGCCGCCTTCACCTCTACGTCGCTCAGCGGTTCGCCTGCTCCCGTAGAGTGGCTACGAATGATATTGTATTGTAGTTCCTTGAGATGCTCATCGCTCACACGCCATTGCGCCATCGGACCAAAGCCCGTATTGATGCCGTATATAACCTTGTCAGCTACAAAGTCTTTCAAAAAATCATATGATTTTTGGGCTTCCGCCATCGATTCTTCAGGTATAGACATGGCTTGATTGTCAAACAACAAGCCGTAGATTCTCTCTAAATCCATTGTCGAGATAATTGATTGGTTTACCAAATGGTATATTCGTTAATTGTAAGTCACTTTTTAAAATGCAAATTTAGACAATTTCTCGCTTTTAGCCAACCCGTAGCTACAAAAATTGCATAAAAAAAGCCGTAGCGTATGTCGTTTCTTAAGCATACACTACGGCATAGACTGTTTAGAGCGCTATTACCTAATAAAGCTCATTCGTTGGTATGGCTCAAGTTCGGGCTTTTCCGTTGTCTCTTCTCCGGCAATCTTCTTCAGCAACCAAGCCATATTGTTTGCGAGAGTGCGCATCGTTTGCATACCCTCTACATCTTGCTGTGCCTCACCCGGTTCGCGACCGTAGGCAATATTCCAATATTGCGATGTCACGATCGGCATATTACACATCTCAAACGGCATTTGGAGTGTCTGGAACGCAGCTGTTGCGCCTCCACGTCGGCACACACAGATTGCAGCGGCAGGTTTGTTGCGGAATAGCGACCCACCGGCAAACAACATTCGCTGTTGCACACACAGAGCCTGGGCCGACGGTTGGCCCCAATAAACCGGACTACCGATTATCACGGCATCACAGCTCTCCATCGCAGCAATCACACTGTTGCAGACATCATCGTCAAACACACAGCGATTATTGCCCAACTTTGCGCATCCGCCACAGCCGATGCAACCGCGCAATGGCTTATTGCCCACCCATACTGTTTGTGAATCTACTCCTTGCGCTGCAAGTTGCTTCGCCACTTCGGCCAAAGCCATAGATGTATTACCCTCCTGTCGAGGGCTACCATTGATAAGAAGAACTTTCATTATTGACAATTAATTTCTGAGGTTAATCATAGTTAGTGCGAAATTACATATATTTCCTCTAACAACAAAATCACTACAATTGTGCAGAAGCTAATCTCTACCGATGGCCAAGCAAATCTTCAAGCAAATCCGACGCATCAGCCACACATCCCGGGCATGAACGCAGCGGCTTACCCGTGTCTACACCCTTCAGCTGACGGCACTGAGTCGCACCATTGCGCCTTGCAAAACCATTCATAATATACGACGAGCCCTTCATAGCCATCGACTTATTATTCACCGCAATGCCATATACCGCACAAGCTCCTACTACAGCGCCACAAGTGCCATCGCCGGTGCCCATGCCGCCACCAAGACCATAGCCCACTATTTGCATTAAAGGCTCTTCGGTTCCTACGCGTTCAGCGTATGCCATCATTACAGCTTGGGCACAATTAAATCCTTTGCCCTTAAGCTCTATTGCCAATTCTTTATTTGTCATAACTTAGATATATTTTTCCAAATCTGCATTAGTAAATACAACGTCAAAAGCCACTCCGCTTTCATCGCCTATATAGCGATATATCAGCCCCTTATTCATCGACACCAACATCTTGATAAGGCCTTTAACCGCTATATCATTGAAAGTAGATGCAATTCCCTGACGTACACCCTCAATATTGTCTCGAGCATACTCTACATCATAGATATCCTCGTCAAGTTCACCAACGTAAACAAGATTTGAGCCATCGTCATAAACGGTTTTCATCATGATGCCATTATCGACCTCAAACGGGCAAGCCGCATTTTGTTGCTTCAGTTGCAAAGCATATAGCCTTTCATACATTTCAGCCGTAGAAATCAGATTTTCATACCTATTTTTTATCTCCTCAGCTGTGATATTTATATCCTTTGCTCGGGGTTCTTGTTGGCTGCGATACGTTATATCCAAACCTGCTCCGGCATCTACCATCAGCTTCAAAAACTCCCTCGAATTTTCGTCTTCTCCTGAAAGTGACAAAAGTATCGATTCCTTTACTAT
>CAZBBL010000003.1:0-35416 GCA_964490275.1 uncultured Barnesiella sp. | reverse complement strand
TCACTTAGTTAATTTGCCGGTTTTGTTTGGAAATATTCAAACCGCAAGGTATATTTGCAGGGTAAAATCACTATATATCATGGAAATATTACCTGCAGAGACTGTAGCAAGCAACCATTCGACCAATGCGCCCGACATACGTCGTCGCCTGCTTTACCTCGTCGACAAAGCCTCGGGAACAATCTCGCGCTCTGAAATAGCGCGCCGCATCGGCATGGACCCCTCTAACCTCTCGAAGCATCTTACAGGGAAATTGCCGGTGAGTCGCTCGCTCATCAACCGTTTTGTAGTAGAAATGGGCGTCTCAAAGCAATGGCTACTCCACGGCGAAGGCCTCCCCTTCGAAAAACCCGTCGAAGCCATCGAAGCCCCATTGGTAAAAGCCGTTGACGGCCATCGAGGCGTGCCCGTCTACGACATCGACGTCACTGCCGGATGCTCCCCTCTGGAGCGTATGCTTACCTCCGACCGCATCACCGGCTACGTCGACCTGCCCCGACTCAACCCCGAAAGCATGATCGTAAGAGTAAGCGGCGACTCCATGGAGCCGAAGATTATCAACGGCGGATTTATCGCCATACGCCCCATAAAATCGATCGACACTATCTTTTGGGGACAAATCTACGTCATCGTCATGGAAGAATACCGCATGGTGAAATTCCTCCGCCGTCACCCCAACGACGATTCGCTCGTCATACTCCACAGCGAAAACCCCGCTTACGACGATATGGACGTGCGCCGCAGCGACATCCAAGCCCTCTTTCTCGTCGAAAGTATCCTCAACTACCGCCATCTCTGCTAAATTTTGATTAACTTTGCACTCAGCAACATAAACCTACCTACACCAATGCTCAACTCCAAAGCTATTTTAATCGCTGCCACGATGATGGTTTCATCGTCAGCTATGGCTATCGACGTTGATTGCACCGCAGGCAATCTCGCCCAACTGATTACAGACAATTCCGACGCTACAACCCTCACGGTAACAGGCCAAGTCAACGCAGCCGACCTCGCTACTATCGCTCAAATGGCGTCGCTAAAAACTCTCGACCTGAGCCAAGCCAAAATCGAAGCTTACTCGGGCGATATCCTCCCCTCAGGCAGCTACAATGCCGAGGCCAACACTATCCCCGCCTACATCTTCTTGGGCCTCACAGCCGAGCAAGTGACCCTCCCAGGCGATATCACCGCCATTGGCGAATCGGCCTTTGCCGGCTCTGCTATCAAAGCATTGACAATCCCCGCCACCGTCACCTCTATCGGCCGATATGCTTTTGCCGACTGCGCTTCGCTGACTACAATCACCGTCCCGGCCACCGTTACCACCGTCGGCGACGGCCTCTTCTCGGGATGCTCAGCCCTAACAGAAGCCATATTCCAAGCCAACGTCGACGCTATCGAAGCTTCGACTTTCGCCGGCTGCTCGGCTTTGAAATCTCTCGAAGCCAACACAGCCATTGCCTCAATCGGCGACAACGCCTTTGCCGGTTGCACCGCCCTCACACAAATACCCAACGCCGCCAGACTCTCTAAAATCGGCACCAAAGCCTTCTACGGCAGCGGCATTCTGCAAGCCGACTTGAAACAAGCCAAAGGCGTGGCCATCGGCGATTTCGCTTTCGCCGAATGTAAATCTCTGGCAAGCGTCAATCTGCCCGACGACGCCACTATCGGCCAAGGTCTGTTCTTCGACGACAGCGCCCTGCAATCTATCGCCCTCCCCGCTGCTATCGACCGCATACCCTCGTTCACCTTCAAGGGCACCAACAACCTCGCCCCCGAACAAGTGCTCACCAACAACATCAAATCTATCGGCGACTATGCCCTTACCGGTTGGGACACTATCACCACCGCCACCCTCCCCTCCTCGCTCGAAAGCATTGGCGACTACGCCATGGCCGACTGGGCTGCCATAGCCACAATCTTCGCCTCCGACAACAAGACCGTGCCAACTCTCGGCGAAAACGTTTGGGAAAACGTCGACCAAGCCTCTGCCATACTCTACGTCAAAGAGGAGGTGTTTGACCAATTCTCCTCGGCCGACCAATGGAAAGAGTTCAACGTGCAAATCTCTACAACCGCCGTCAGCGACATCAACGCCGACGGCTCCGCCATCAGCTTCTACCGCGACGGCTCTACCCTCGTGATTGAGTCGCAAGGCAGCGATATCGTCAACACCGTAGTCTACGACCTCCAAGGCCGACGCTGCTACAGCAAAGCCGACCAAGCCCAAAGCGTGCGCATAGCCACCGATGCTTGGACTCCCGGCGTCATCATCGTAGCCGTAACCTTAGACAACGGCGCACACACCGCATTCAAAATTGCCCTCAACTGACCAACCAACCTCAACGAATGGGAAAAAACAAACTAAAGAAATTTAAGGACATGGAGACGATCGATTTCGTCTTCCAATATCCATTCTCAGTGCTTCAGCTCAACGGTTTTCCTCTGCGAGGCCGTTGGCATAAAGATTTCTTCGGCAACGATAACCCCATCGTGCTCGAATTGGGCTGTGGCAAAGGCGAATACACCGTTGGACTGGCTCGCCGCTACCCCGACAAAAACTTCATCGGCATCGACATCAAAGGCGCACGTATGTGGACCGGAGCCTCTGCCGCTCGTGCCGAAGGCCTTACCAACGTGGCCTTTGTGCGCACCAACATAGAGCTGCTTGCCCACTTCTTCGCCCCCGACGAAGTGGCCGAAATTTGGATTACATTCCCCGACCCGCAGATGAAGAAGGTGCGCAAACGCCTCACATCTACACGCTTCCTCGAGCTCTACCGCCAAGTGACTGCCGACGGCGCCCTGATTCACCTCAAAACCGACAGCCCCTTTCTCTACACCTACACCCATCATTTGGCCCTCACCAACCGTCTCAACTGCCTCGAGGACACCGACGACCTCTATCATAGCGGCCGCGACAACGAGATTTTGCAAATACGCACCTTCTACGAGCAACAATGGCTCGACCGCGGCTTGACTATAAAATATATCTGCTTCAAGCTCGACCGCCAGTCGACGCTCACAGAGCCCGACATTGAAATACCGTTCGACACCTATCGCAGCTTCTCGCGCGGCGAAATACAATGCCCCGAGCTCTGCCACTCATCCAATCAACCCGACTAAACACACATGACTACGCTCAAACTCTACCCCAATCTTATCCTCGACGCCTTGCGCAACGTGCGCTATCCGGGCAACGGCAAAAATATCGTCGAAGCTCAGATGGTCGAAGACGACATCCGCATCGACGGCAACCGCGTCAGCTTCTCTTTGGTGTTTGACCGCCCTACCGACCCCTTTATCAAATCGCTCGTGAAAGCCTGCGAATCGGCTATCACCACTTATATATCGCCCAACGTCGACATCAAAGGCCACATCGCCGTAAAAACCCGCACCGTAGCCCCGCAGCCGGCCCTCAAACCGCTGTCGCAGGTGAAAAACATCATCGGCGTTAGCTCGGGCAAAGGTGGCGTCGGCAAATCGACCGTAGCCAGCAACCTGGCCGTAGCCCTCGCCCGCGAAGGCTACAAAGTAGGCTTGCTCGACGCCGACATCTTCGGCCCCTCGATGCCAAAAATGTTTGGCGTAGAAGATGAGCAACTGTTTATGCACCAAGTCGAAGGCCGCGAACTGATAATACCTATCGAACGCTATGGCGTAAAACTGCTCTCAATCGGCTTTCTGGTCGACAAAAACAGCCCCGTATTGTGGCGCGGCAGCATGGCCTCAAACGCCCTGAAACAACTCATCTCCGACGCTGATTGGGGCGAACTCGACTATTTTGTAATCGACATGCCCCCCGGCACATCCGACATCCACCTCACTTTGGTTCAAACCCTCGCTATAACCGGCGTAGTCGTCGTCACCACTCCCCAAGAAGTTGCTCTGGCCGACGCCCGCAAAGGCATAGCCATGTTTACCGACAAAAAAGTAAACGTGCCCATCCTCGGCTTGGTAGAGAATATGGCTTGGTTCACCCCCGAAATCCACCCCGACGAACGATATTACATCTTCGGCAACAACGGCGGCGCTCGCATGGCCCAAGAGCTCGGCGTCAACCTCCTCGGCCAAATACCCGTAGTCGGCTCTATCTGCGACCACGGCGATAAAGGCCTCCCCATTGCTATGGACGACACCATCGCCGCTCAAGCATTTATCCACGTCGCTCGCGAAGTAATCGACGCCGTCGACCGTCGCAACGACCAAATGCCGCCCACTCAAAAAGTTAACGTCACAAAAAAATAATTCATCATGGCACGCATCCTCATCATCAACGGCCCCAACCTCAATCTCCTCGGGCTGCGCGAACCTGACATCTACGGACACCTCTCCATGGACGACTATCTCGAGGCCATTCGCGCCGACTATCCCAACGTCGACATCGAATACTTCCAAAGCAACCACGAAGGCGATATCATCGACCGCATTCACGATGTTGGCTTCGACACCTCCTACAACGGCATCATCCTCAACGCCGGCGCTTATACCCACACCTCGCTGGCAATAGCCGACGCCATTAAAGCCATCAAAGTGCCCGTCGTCGAAGTGCATATCTCTAATGTCCACGCTCGCGAACAGGTGCGCCACCAGTCTATGATCACAGGCGTGTGCCGCGGCGTCATCGCCGGCTTCGGCATGGACAGCTACCGTCTGGCAATCGAAGCACTGCTATGACCGACGACCTCGAGCAATACATACTCCACCACATCGACCCCGAACCCGACAACCTGCGCCGGCTCTCGCGTCGCGTAAACATCGAACTGCTCTACCCTCGCATGTGCTCGGGCCACCTCCAAGGACGCATCCTCAAAATGCTCACTTCGATGATCAACCCGCGACGTGTGCTCGAACTCGGCACCTATGCCGGCTACTCGGCCCTCTGCATCGCCGAAGGCCTGCTGCGCGACGACGCCATAGTCACAACTATCGAAATCGACGACGAAATGGAAGATTTCATCCGCCGTCAGCTCAACGCCTCATCCGTCGGCCACCGCGTAAACCTCGTCATCGGCGACGCCCTCGACCTCCTCAGCCAAATCGACGAAGATTGGGACATGGTCTATATCGACGCCAACAAACGCATCTACTGCGAATATTACAACGCCCTGATTGACCGCCTCCACCACGGAACCTTCATCATCGCCGACAACACCCTCTGGGACGGCAAAGTCACCGACACCGTCGCCAACCACGATCCCCAAACCATCGGCATCGCTCGTTTCAACGACCTTATAGCCAACGACAGCCGCATCGAAAAAGTCATAGTGCCCCTGCGCGACGGATTGACCCTAATCCGCAAAATTTAAACCTTTACGTCAATGACCAACACCTCCCTTCGCAACCTAATGTTTGACCTCGGCGGCGTCATCATGGATATCCGCCGCGACAACGCCGTCAAAGCCCTCCAAGAAATCGGCATGGCCGACGCCGACCAAATGCTCGGCGTTTATGGCCAAAAAGGCATATTCCTCCAACTCGAAAAAGGCTTAATCACTGTCGACCAATTCCACAACGAAATTCGTCGCCATTTCCCCTCCTCTGTCACCACCGACCAAATCGACCACGCTTTTTGCCAATTCCTCATCGGCATACCCGTCGACCGTCTCCACCAACTCGAGCAACTTTCTGCCCGCGGCTACAATATCTACCTGCTCTCCAACACCAACAAACTGATGTGGGACTATTTCATCCTCAACGAATTTTGCAAAGACGGCAAATCAATCGACCACTATTTCGACGGCGTAATCACCTCGTTTGACGCCCACGCCTACAAACCCGACGCCGAAATCTTCATCAAAGCCGCCCAAAAATTCTCAATCAAACCCGAGGAAACCCTCTTCTACGACGACTCAGCTGCCAACGTCGAGGCCTCACAAGCTCTCGGCTTCCGTGGCGCTCATGTCGTCGACACCAACCGCCCCTTCGCCGACTATATCGACAAGCTATGACTCAACTCCCCGACAACCACTCTTTGATAGCCGCCGTTGGCATGTTTGACGGTGTCCACCTCGGACATCGATTCCTATTTGATTGCCTGAAAAAACGTGCTACCGACGGCCCTCGCCCCTTGGCAATCACCTTCGCCAACCACCCTCTGAGTGTTGTCCGACCCCAGTCAGCCCCACGCTTGCTCACCACCGCCGACGAAAAAGCAACACTAATACGCAGCCTCGGCATCGACGTAGCTATGCTGACCTTCGACGACAACCTGCGCCGACTCACCGCTCGCGACTTCCTCGCAATGATACGCCAACGCTATGGCGTGTCGCGTCTGCTTCTGGGCTTCAACAACCATTTTGGCTCAGACCGTGGCAACACCCTCGACGATTACCAACGCTTCGGCGCCGAAGTCGGCGTAGCCATCGAGAGCGCACCCCGCTTCGACGTCGGCCAAACCACCGTCAGCTCTACCGCCATCCGCGACGCCCTCGCTAAAGGCAACGTCGACGCCGCCCGCCAAATGCTCGGCCGCCCCTACCGCGTCAGCGGCCTCGTCGAGCATGGCAAACGCCTCGGCCGATCTATCGGCTTCCCTACCGCCAACATCCCCATCGGCAACGACGGCAAAGCCATCGTAGCCAACGGCGTATATGCCGCCGACGCCCTCTTGGCCAACGGCTCTATCCATCGCGCCATCGTCAACATCGGCTCGCGCCCAACGGTCGCTGCCGACGGCGC
Source organism: uncultured Barnesiella sp. (assembly GCA_964490275.1). Taxonomy (GTDB): domain Bacteria; phylum Bacteroidota; class Bacteroidia; order Bacteroidales; family Muribaculaceae; genus JAGBWK01. The sequence continues at coordinate 28,732 of CAZBBL010000003.1, read as the reverse complement.
TATCAACCTCGAAGCCCATATCGACCAATATAGCGGCAACCTCTACGGCACACAGCTGCAAATCGACCTTCTCAGCCGCCTGCGCGACGAACGTCGCTTCCCCTCAATCGACGCTCTCGCCACCCAACTACGCGACGACCTCAACGCCGCCCGCCGACTAAAATAACTCCCTCTCAATCACCCACTATACATCAAAGCAAATCTAATGAGAAACCATAAAAAACACTTCAGAATCGGGCTCCTACCCCGCATCATTATCGCCATCCTACTCGGCATCGGCGCCGGCCTCATCGCCCCGACCTGGGTTGTGCAATGCTTTGCCACATTCAACGCTATCTTCAGCTCCCTGCTCAACTTCATCGTGCCACTACTTATCGTAGGCTTCGTCGCTCCGGCTATCTCCGAAATCGGCAAACGCGCCGGAGCTATGCTCGGTGTCACGATTTTGATAGCCTACGTGATGACATTCGCCTCGGGTATGCTATCCTACGCCACAGCCTCAACCATATTTCCATCGCTGCTCTCGGGCGAAAACTATACCCGAGCCTCAACCGTCGCCAACGAAGCCGCTCCGTTTTTTACGCTCGACATCAAACCTACGTTCGACGTGATGACAGCCCTGGTGCTCGCCATATTACTCGGATTCGGCGCCGCCGTCATACCTACGGCCAACTCTCTGCGCTCGCTCCTGGGCGACTTCCGCGACGTCATATCGATGGTCATACGCCGACTCATCATTCCACTGCTGCCAATCTATATCTTCGGCATCTATATGCTCATGGCCTATGGTGGTGTTGTCGGCCCGCTGCTATCGACATTCATCAAGATAATAGTCGTCATCTTCGCCCTGCACATAGGTGTGCTGATAATTCAATACGCCATCGCCGCCCTCTTCTCAGGCTACAACCCATTGAAGGCCCTCATAACAATGCTCCCGGCCTACTTCACAGCCTTGGGCACGCAGTCGTCGGCTGCCACCATACCCGTAACCCTGGCTCGCGTCGAGAAAATGGGCGTCAACAAAGATGTCGCCGGATTCGTCGTGCCACTTTGCGCCACAATCCACATGTCGGGCTCAACCCTCAAGATTGTAGCCTGCGCCATTGCTCTGATGATTTGCCACGGCATCCCCTACGACGTCGAGCTCTTTGCCGGTTTCATCGCCATGCTGGGCATCACTATCGTCGCAGCCCCGGGCGTCCCCGGTGGCGCAATCATGGCCTCACTGGGCTTGCTCAGTTCTATATTGGGGTTCTCCGATGCCGACAACGCCATGATGATTGCTCTTTACATCACCATGGACAGCTTCGGCACTGCTTGCAACATCACCGGCGACGGCGCTATCGCTCAAATCATCGACCGCATCTTCCGCCGCAAGAATCCCGGCCTACCTGTCTAATTTCCAATAATTTAACTTATTAAGATTGTTAATTACGGAAATTTTTCTTAAAATAAAACCATTAGTGGCCGAAAATGATTAACTTTGTCGATTAAACCACTGAAAGACCCAATGGATACTCCTGCCAACAAAGATATATCTCGCGAATTTATCCCCGAGCCCGTATTAAGGCGCCTCCCGTGGTATTTAGCCTACGTAACGCTCCTCCAACAGAGGGGCATCGAATACGTCTCCTCGACAAATATATCCAAAGAGCTTAGCGTCGACGCCTCACAAATAGCCAAAGACCTCTCGTTTCTCAACATCAAAGGCAAAACACGCATCGGCTATGAAGTGACTACCCTATGTCAAAAGCTCCAAGACCTACTCGGCTTTAAACGCCGCCACAACGCCGTAGTGCTCGGCGTAGGCAGCTTGGGCGGCTCTTTAATCCACGACACCGGCCTCAACAACTACGGCCTCAACATCGTAGCCGGCTTCGACATCAACCCCGCAATCATCGGTAAGCGCGTACGCGAAGTGCCGATCTACAACGTCAACGAATTGCAACAACGCTGCCACGAAGTCAACGCCGAAGTTGGCATCGTCACTCTCCCCGTCGACCATGCACAAGAAGGCGCCGATGCCCTCATCGCCGCCGGCGTGAAAGCCATCTGGAATTTCACCCCCTCGCGCATACGCACCCCTCAAGGCATCGTCGTCACTAACACCTCTATCTACGCTCACCTGGCGGTGATGTACAACCGCCTCGAATCTCTCAACCAAAGCGAGCTATGAAACTCCTCGACCAAAGCATGCAACTCAGCGATGGCTCCAACGGCTTAATCTTAACCACCGACTCAGCCATCCAGCGCGACGGCAAACCGCTGTTCCCTCCCGAAATTTCCGAAAATTGGGAGCTCGCCCTTACCATCGCCTACCGCATCGCTCGCCTTGGCAAATCTATCGCCGCGCGTTTCGCGCCACGCTATTACGACGCTTATACAATCGCCGCGCGCCTGATTCCGCTCGACCTCGTCGACAACATCAGCCAACCCCTCTCGCCTTTGGCAACAGCCTTCGACGGCGCAATGGCCATGGGACGTTGGATCGAAATCGAGCCACAAGCCGAAGTTGTAGTCTCGCAACCGCTACAACTCTCCTCCTCAACATTCAACCCCGAGGCCATCAACACGGCCATCGACAACCTCAGTCGCAGCTTTATCCTCAAAACCGGCGACGTCATCATCCCCTCCGCTCCAATAGCCCGATTTAGCGTCGCGATCGACTCTAAAGTCGAGGCATCTCTAAACAATCAACAGGTACTCTCATTTCGCATCAAGTAACAGCCATGTCAAACAAAAACTATCATAACATATTCAAATTATCCGGTAATATGCGCCTAAAATCATTTTTCCTATCGATTGGCATTATTGCCTCTGCAGCTGCAACATCTGCTTCTGCGCTTGCTCCCGACTTTTTCCCGGAGAATTCAGTGCTTTCTACCGGCCATTGGGTGAAAATAAAAGTATCCCAAACCGGCATGCAACAAATCACCTACGACCAACTTCGCGCCTGGGGCTTTAACGACCCCGACAAAGTGACCGTCTACGGCTTCGGTGCCGCCATGTCGACTCGCGACATCATCGACGACGTCCTCGGCGGCGACCTACCGCAACAACCCGTCGTCCGCACCGACAACAAACTCGTCTTCTTCGGCGAGTCTAACGTGCGCACCGGCTTCTACTATCAAGGCACATCGCTCGTTTGCACCACCACTACAATCCGCAACACCGCTGCCGACGCCGGCTATTACTTCCTCACCGACTCTTGCGACCCCATCGCAGCCACCACAATGCCCTTCGACGAAAACGCCACCGAAGTGCGCCCCTACCACATCGCAGTCGACTACGCCGAAGAAGAAGCTACCAACCCCAACTCGGCCGGTATGCTCTATTATGGCCACAACATCGGCAACGACGAGACCATAAGCTACAGCTTCCCCATGCCCGACCGATACCTCACGTCGTCGCGCGGCTCTTACGTAGCCATGAGCCCCGTCATCGTCGGCACCTCCTCCTCCAAAAAATTCTCGATTACCGCCCCGCTTACTCGCAACGGCGAATCAATCATCTACTCTACCACCAAATCTCTCCCGACAAGCTCCGACGCTACCGTCTCATACATCAACTGCGAAAACTATCCCCTCGACTATCAGATGGCCGAAGACATCACTCAAGTCGACTTCACCATTGCCCGCAACGGCTCTACCGAAGACGACTATGCCGCAGTCGACCTCTTCTCTATCTACTACCCTCGCTACAACCGTTATGACGGCTCCGGACAACTGACCCTCAACTACTTCGACCTCGACGCCGACGAACGCGTCGTCGTCACCGAAGCCAACCCCAACCTCCTGGCCTGGAACATCGACCAAGCCTCCAACGTCAAACCATTCGAAACCCTCTACGACGCCGACAACGCCACCCTCAGCTTCACCCCCGACAAAGCCTACAAAGTCTCAGGCACAGAGCAATATTGCGCCCGATTCGTCGTCTTCGACCCAAATCAAGAGCAAAACTCCGTCGAATACGTTGGTGAGGTGGCCAACCAAAACCTCCACGCAATGGACACCCCCGAAATGCTCATCATCTCCTCCGACCTTTGCTACGACCAAGCCCTCCGCCTGGCCAACGTCCATCGCACCATGCTCGGCCAAGACGTCGCCGTCGTTAAACAACAAGAAATCTTCACCGAATTTGGCTCCGGCGCCCCAAGCCCCTACGCCTACCGCTACTTCGCAAAAATGCTCTACGACCGCAACCCCGACAAATTCAAAAGCATTTTGCTCTTCGGCGGCGGCTCGTTTGACAACCGCGCCCTCTTAGACAAAACCCAAGCCTCGTTCAAAGCCGGCGCCCTGCTCATGACCTACGGCACATCATCGCGCGTACAATCAAGCACAACCTCACGCTCATTCACCGCCGACTCCTACTTCGGCCTGCTCGGCGACGACTTCACCCCGGCCAACCTCTACTACAGCGAAATGAAAGTCAACGTAGGCCGTATCCCCGCCATCGACGTCTCCACCGCCTCGAGCTGCATCGACAAAATAGAGTCTTACCTCTCCAACCTCCCCAATATCGGCGTTAACACCCGCGCCCTGCTCGTCTCCGACGCCGGCAACTCCGACAGCTTCACCAACGGCTCTGAAGACATCGCCACCGCTATGGCAAGCGTCGACAAAGGCATGACATTCATCAAAGCCTACAACGCCATATATCCCTGGACCAACAACGTCGCCATGCTCCTGCGCGAAGCCATCACCCAATCCCTCAAAGAGGGCGTCGGCTACTTCACATACCAAGGACACGGCGCTTCTACCGAACTATCCTCCCAAAAAATCTGGAACATAAGCCTCACCAACTCTACCGACTACGACTTCTATCCCTTCGCAATGATGGCTACTTGCGACGTCTACAACTTCGACCGCACCGACAACAACCTCGCCGAGTCGATGGTGTTCAAACGCAATGGCGGCATGATTGGCGTCATCGCAGCCTCTCGCTCGGTCTACGAAGCTCGCAACAAAGTGCTCAATGCCGCCGTCGCCAAAGCCTATGCCAACGCCGACGAAGAAACCACTACCGGCGACATCTACCGCACTGCACGCAACCAAGTGATTACCGACAATAAAAACGCCGACATCTCTATCAACACCCTCGCCTACAACCTCTGTGGCGACCCCGCCCTCCCAATCTATGCCGCCAACACCAACATCACCCTCGACTCGGTCAACTCCGACTCATACGATGCCGGCACTACTTACCATATCACCGGACTGGCCAACAACAACATCACCGGCCACATAGTCAAAGACGGCGCCATCGACACCTCATTCAACGGCAAAGTAATCTTCACCCTCTATGAAGCCCCCGTAACCGTCACTACCCACACCAGCGCTTCGGGCGACTCCGCTCAAGGCATCCAAATGGACGAAACAGCCCTCGTTCAAGCTACCGCATCCGTCACCAACGGCGCTTTCTCTGTCAACTTCACCCCGCCCGCCCAAATTCGCGAAGGCGACTACAACCGCGCTACATTCTACGCTATCGCCGACGACCAACGCCACTTCTCTAAATCTTACGCCTCAAACCTGATAATGCAATTCGACGAGCAAGCCGACGTCGTCAGCTCCGAGGCCCCCGAAATCACCTCGCTCTATCTCGACAGCGACGACTTTAACGACGGCGACGAAGTCGACGGCTCTTTCCGCCTCTACGCCACCATCAACCCCGGCGTCAGCGGCATTAAAACCTCTACCGGCTCTATCGGCGGCATCACTCAAGTCAACATCGACGACACCAACATGATTGCAGTACTCGGCACCGCCATCACCACCAATACCGACGGCACCGTCGACATCTCCCTCCCCATCAGCGACATCGAAGACGGTCGCCACCAACTGACGCTCACCACCTCCAACAACATCGGCAACAGCGCCTCGCGCACACTCTCGTTCACCGTCATCAACCGCCCCGCCTCCGCTTCTCTCTCCTGCGACCAAGTCGCTGCCCACACCGAAGCCGTCATCGACCTTACACACGACTTCACCGACACCCCCTCCGGACGCCTCATTGTTGAAGACAACGCCGGCAACACCGTCTTCTCTCGCGAGAACGCTACATTCCCCTTCCAGTGGGATTTAACCAACTCCAACGGCGACCTCGTAGCCGACGGCGTCTACAAAGCCTACGCCCTTCTCAACGCCGGTCATCAATACGCTTCGACCGATAAACTTGAGATTATCGTAGTACAAAAACAATAAGTTGGCCTTTTTTCAGTTATATAGTTACGTGAAACTATAAATCAAGAAATGAACAGACCGACTAAAAATATCCTCGCCATCGCCCTGGGGCTCCTTTTGGCTGCCCCGGCGGCCCTGGCCGATACCAAAGATGAGTTCAACCCTATCGAAACCGGCGTCACCTCGCTAGGCATCGCCCCAGACGCACGCGGCGCCTCTATGGGCGACCTCGGTGTCGCTACCGACCCCGACGCCAACTCTCAATATTGGAACCCCTCCAAATATGCTTTCGCCTATTCTCAAGGCGCCGTCTCCATAAGCTACACCCCTTGGCTCCGCAAATTGGTCAACGACATCTTCTTGGCCAACGTCGCCGGCTACTGGAAAATCGGCTCCAACGACAACCAAGCCGTCAGCGCCTCGCTGCGCTACTTCTCTTTGGGCGAAGTAAACTCCTCAGGCACATCAGGCGAAACCTCTCAAACCCTCAACCCCTACGAAATGGCTGTCGACTTGGGCTACTCGCGTAAGTTGTCAGAAAAATTCTCTATGGGTGTCGTATTCCGCTACATCTACTCCGACCTCGGATTCTCCACCTCCTACGTCGGCGACCAAACCGTCGGCGCCTCAGCCTTCTCGGCCGACATCGCCGGCTACTACACCACATACCCCATCATCGGCCGCAACGAATGCCAATGGTCTTGGGGTTGGAACATCTCAAACATCGGTACGAAAGTCAACTACAACAACGGCGAAGACCCCGCTTTCCTCCCAACCAACCTTCGCCTCGGCACATCTTTCACATTCCCCTTAGCCGACTACCACACCCTCGCCCTCTCGCTCGACCTCAACAAACTGTTGGTGCCAACCAAACCTCGTGAAAGCGACTACGCCGACGACGCCGAAGGCCAACTCGCCTACCTCGACGCCCTCGAAGATTGGAAAAATATGTCGTCAATCTCGGGTATCTTCAAATCATTCTCAGATGCCCCGGGCGGATTCAAAGAAGAATTGCGCGAAATCACCTTCTCTATCGGTGCAGAATATAGCTACAACCAACAATTCTTCCTCCGCGCCGGCTACTACGGCGAAAGCCAATACAAAGGCAACCGCAAATATTTTGCCCTCGGCGCCGGATTCGCCCTCAACGTGCTCCGCCTCGACGCATCCTACATGCTCGCAACAGCTCAAACTTCCCCCCTCGACCAAACCCTGCGTTTCTCGCTCACATTCGACATGGACGGCCTGCGCGAGCTCTTCGGCAAACGCAAATAAAACTATCTCAATATGGATATAAGGATTGGCAACGGCTTCGACGTGCATCGCTTCGCCGCCGACCGCAAGCTCTGGCTCTGTGGCGTCGACGTCCCCTCAGCATTGGGATTGCTCGGCCATAGCGACGCCGATGTCGCCATCCACGCCCTCTGCGACGCCCTGCTCGGCGCCCTCGCCCTCCGCGACATAGGCTACCACTTCCCCGACACCGACCCAAAATATGCCGGCGCCGACTCTCGCAAACTCCTCGCTCGCGTCGTAGAGATGATTACCGAGCGCGGCTACCGTGTCGCCAACGTCGACATCACCATCATCGCACAAAAGCCCAAACTCGCCCCCTACATCCCACAAATGGCACAATCCTTGGCCGACATCCTCGCCATCGACCTCAACCGCGTATCAGTTAAAGCCACCACCACCGAACGCCTCGGATTCACCGGCCGCGAAGAGGGCATCGCAGCCATCGCCTCAGCCCTACTTATCGCCCAATAGGCAGATAAAATCGCACTTACACCACATCCTCAGCAAAACACAACTGTTTTTTGCAAAAAAAGTGTTACTTTTGTGCTCCAATTTTCACATTTCTTATTATTCTATGAAACGCATTCTCATCAGTGCTCTCACCACTATATGCCTTACATCGTCGCTCTCAGCCGAAAAATTCGAGCTCTTTAAATACGGCGATTTCAACCAGTGGGTGACACGCAACATCCCCGAATCTCGCGTCATTGGCGGCAAAACCAAAGCCGTCTACGAAATAGCACCAACTCAAACCATCGAAGGCGCCAAAGCCTACTCCAACCTCGGTAGCTCACCCTGGGGCACATCCAACGTCTACGCCAAAGTGATGGGCATCTCCAAAACCTCCAACGCCGTATTCCCCGACTCACGCGGCAACGGCAACAAATGCGTCAAACTCACCACCATCATGGAGAGTTGCAAAGCCGCCGGCATCATCAACGTCGACGTCCTCGTCTCCGGCTCCATATTCCTCGGCAAAATGCTCGAGCCTATCAGCTCTACATCAAATCCCTACAGCAAAATGGAAATGGGCATTCCCTTTACCCGTCGCCCAAAAGCCTTGAGATTTGACTACAAAGTGTATATGCCCTCTACCAACGAACGCACCTACTCAAGCGGCTTCGGCAAAAAGAAAACCTACTCAGGCTCAGACAAAGCCCTCGTCTACGTCCTCCTACAACGCCGTTGGGAAGACAAAGACGGCAACATCTACGCCAAACGCGTCGGCACAGCCTGCGAACAATTCTCCAAAACCACCCCTCAATGGGTTTCGGCCCACGACCTCACCATACGCTACGGCGACATCTCCTCCAACAAAGGCTCCAACTACAAAGAGCTCATCCCCGAAGCCAACAGCTACTACGCCCGCAACTCAAAAGGCAAAATGGTCCCCGTCAAAGAAATCGGCTGGGACGACGCCGACGCCACCCCCACCCACATCGTATTGATGGCCTCAACCGGCTCAGGCACAGCCTATATCGGCACCCTCGGCCTCACCCTCTGGATCGACAACATGGGCCTCGTCTACGACAACTAACGCCCACTCCCCTCAACCCCCTCACCATCAAAACCTTCCACCATGGCCGTGGCGTCCGTTGAGGACGCCGATTTACTCGTAACCCCGTACACCGCCAGGTGTGCGGGGAGTGAGTCCAAAACACGAATGGTGTCCGTCAAGGACACCGATTTCTTGCCAACTGCATAGCCCTCATTCTCAAAGCCTTTCATCCACGTTGTAGGGGCGAAATTTATTTCGCCCGCCACCCTCAAACACCTCATTCTCAAACGCTTTCATCCACGTTGTAGGGGCGAAATTCATTTCGCCCGCCATCCAATCTATCGTCATAAGTCTTACACCCTATTCCACTACATATTTCCCTACATTGACCTGAAAAATTGGCAGTTTAAGTTTCTTTTCGTAATTTTGCCGCCTGATAGCAATTACGCCACATTAATTAAATAGGGCTCGCCCCCTATACAACTTTAGATATGATAAAAAATCTCGTAATAGTCGAATCTCCGGCAAAAGCAAAAACCATCGAGAAATTCCTCGGCAAAGACTACAAAGTAATGTCGAGCTACGGACATATCCGTGATTTACGCAAAAAAGACTTCAGCATCGACGTTGACAACAACTTCCAACCAATCTACGAGATTCCCGACGACAAAGTCGCCAGGGTCAACGAATTGAAAGCAGCCGCCAAGCAAGCATCTACCGTTTGGCTCGCTTCCGATGAAGACCGCGAAGGAGAAGCCATCGCTTGGCACCTCTTTGAAGTGCTCGAGCTCAGCCCCGAAAACACCCGACGCATCGTCTTCCACGAAATCACCAAAACCGCCATACTCAACGCCATCGAGCACCCACGCGACATCGACTCTCATCTGGTCGACGCACAACAAGCTCGCCGCGTACTCGATCGCATCGTAGGCTTTGAGCTCTCTCCCGTGCTTTGGAAAAAAATCAAACCATCGCTCTCTGCCGGACGCGTCCAGTCGGTCGCCGTTCGTCTAATCGTCGAACGCGAAAACGAAATCAAAAACTTCGTCCCCGAAGAATATTTCAGCATCGGCGCCTCTTTCAGCGACGCCAACGGCACCACCCTCAACGCCGAGCTCTCTCGTCGACTCCACGACATCGACTCTGCCCGCGAGCTCCTCAACCAATGCAACGGCGCAAAATTCTCCGTCACCGACATCAACGTCAAACCCCTCAAAAAATCGCCCGCGCCCCCATTCACAACCTCTACCCTCCAGCAAGAGGCTGCACGCAAACTCGGCTTCACCGTCTCTCAAACCATGATGGTCGCTCAACACCTCTACGAAGCCGGTCACATCACCTACATGCGTACCGACTCCGTCAACCTCTCCTCACTGGCCATCAACACCATATCTGACGAAATCAAAAAACTCGAAGGCGAAGACTTCCTCCACGTACGCCACTACCACACCTCAGCCAAAGGCGCTCAAGAAGCTCACGAAGCCATACGCCCCACATATATCGACCGCCACACCATCGAAGGCAACGCCCAAGAACGTCGCCTCTACAACCTCATCTGGAAACGCGCCATCGCCTCTCAAATGGCCGACGCCCAAATCGAAAAAACCACAATCGAAATCACTCCAGACGGCCGTAGCGAACGCTTCGTTGCCATCGGCGAAGTCATCAAATTTCCCGGCTTCCTCAAAGTATATATGGAAAGCCACGACGACGAAGCCGACTCCAACGACCAATCTCTTTTGCCCCCGCTGACACCCGGCGACAACCTCGACCTCATCGAAATGGCCGCCTCTCAGCGTTTCACTCAGCAACCCACTCGCTACACCGAAGCCTCGCTGGTCAAAAAAATGGAAGACCTCGGCATCGGACGCCCTTCTACCTACGCCCCCACCATCTCTACCATCCAACAACGTCAATACGTAGAGCGCGGCGACAAAGAAGGCTCTAAACGCAAACTCAACGTCATGACACTCCGCGACGGCAAAATCTCTCAAAAAACCGTCACCGAAACCGTCGGCAGCGAAAAAGGCAAAATCATCCCTACCGACATCGGCATGGTCGTCAACGAGTTCCTCACACAATATTTCCCCGACATCCTCGACTACAACTTCACCGCTCGCGTCGAACAACGCTTCGACGAAATCGCTGAAGGCAAACTCCCCTGGAACGACGAAATAAGCCAATTCTACACCCTCTTCCACCCAGCCGTCGAAAAAGCCATGTCGATGCGCCTCGAACACAAAGTAGGCGAACGTCAACTCGGCAACGACCCCAAAACCGGCAAACCCGTATCCGTCAAAATCGGCCGCTTCGGCCCGTTAGTGCAACTCGGCGACGGCGACAAAGAAGAGAAACCCCAATTTGCTTCGCTCCTCAAAGGCCAGTCAATCGAAACCATCACCCTCGAGCAAGCACTCCGCCTGTTTGAATTCCCCCGCCATTTGGGCGACTATGAAGGCGCCGACGTCTCGGTTGCCATCGGTCGCTTCGGCCCCTACATCAAGCACAACAACAAATTTACCTCCATACCCAAAACAATTGCTCCGGCTGCCATCACCCTCGACCAGGCCATCGCCCTTATCGAAGAAAAACGCGCCGAAGAGCGTAGCCGCGTCGTCAAAACATTCGACGACGAGCCCGACCTCCAAGTGCTCAACGGCCGTTATGGCATCTACATAGCCTACAAAAAGAAAAACTACAAAATACCCTCGTCGGTCAGCGACCCCGCCGCCCTGACTGCACAACAGTGCCACGAAATCATCGACGCCGACGCCGACAAACCCAAGAAAACAACCCGACGCACTTCAACTCGCAAAAAATCATAACCCATGCCTCGCCCACTTAAAACAAAGCCCGGGGCCGAACGACGCAGATTCATCCCCGACGTCATCGAAAGCTACAGAGTCGAAAACCCGTCAAAACTCTTGGATTTCCTCATCGCCTCGATGCCACAGCGCAAACGCACCAACGTCAAAGAGCTCCTCAAACACAACCAAGTGAAAGCCAACGGCGCCGTCACCACTCAGTTTGACCTCCCTCTCAACACCGGCGACATCGTCGACGTCAACCTCACACGCGAGTTCCCTCAATTCTACAACCGCCGCCTCAAAATCGTCTACGAAGACGACGACATCATCGTCGCCAACAAAGGCTACGGCCTCCTCTCTATGGGCAACGACAAAGTGCGCGAAGGCACCGCCTACTCCATCCTGCGCGAATACGTCAAATGGGTCGACCCTCGCAACAAACTCTTCATCATCCACCGCCTCGACCGCGACACCTCCGGCCTGCTGATGTTTGCTAAAAACATCGAAGCTAAAGACACCATGCAACACAACTGGAACAACATGGTGCTCAACCGCAAATATCTCGCCGTCGTCGAAGGATATGTCGACGACGACCAAGGCGTCATCAAAAGCTACCTCGCCGAAAACTCCCAATACGAAGTCTACTCCACCGACAACCCCGACGAAGGACAGCTCGCCGTCACACGCTATCGCGTTCTGCGACGCGGCAAAGGCTACTCCCTGCTCGAAGTCGAACTCGACACCGGACGCAAAAACCAAATACGTGTCCACATGAAAGACCTCGGACACCCCATCGCCGGCGACCGCAAATATGGCGCCAAATCGAGCCCTATCCACCGCCTGGCCCTCCACGCCCAAACCCTTCGCTTTGTCCACCCCGTCACTCGCGCCGAGATGAACTTCTCTACCCCCATACCCGCAGCCTTCGCCTCTATGGTCTGACACGGCTGCATCCCCCACGACACCCTCATCTACCGATAATTATGGACGTTAACCTCATACGACAACAATTTCCCATACTTCAACGCAAAGTCAACGGTAAAGACTTGATTTACCTCGACAACACCGCGACCTCTCAAACGCCGCGTCGCGTCGTCGAGGCCATACAACGTATGTATTACAACACCAAGGCCAACGTCCACCGCGGTGTCTTTGCCCTCTCCCAAGAAGCCACCGACCTCCAAGAGCAAACCCGCGAACGCGTGCGCCAATTCATCAACGCCGCATCCACCGAAGAAATCATCTTCACCCGCGGCACTACCGAAGGCATCAACCTCGTCGCCTCATCCATGGGCTCATTCCTTGAAAACGGCGACGAAATCATCCTCACCACCATGGAGCACCACGCCAACATCGTACCCTGGCAGCTCCTCGGCGCAAAAAAACGCATCAACCTCCGCGTCGTCCCCATCGACCAAACCGGCCAACTCGACATCGAAGCCTACCGCAACATGTTCACCGAGCACACCCGCATGGTCGCCTTCTGCCATGTTTCCAACGTCCTCGGCACCGTCAACCCCGTCAAAGAAATGGTTGCCATCGCCCACAGCCACGACATCCCCGTCCTCGTCGACGGCGCTCAAGCCGTGCCCCACATGCCTATCGACGTTCGCGACATCGACGCCGACTTCTATGCCTTCTCATCCCACAAAATGTATGGCCCCACAGGCGTCGGAGTCCTCTACGGCAAACGCCGCTGGCTCGAAAAAATGCCCCCCTACCAAGGCGGCGGCGAAATGATCGGGCACGTCTCCTTCGAACATACCACCTTCGCCGACCTCCCCTTCAAATTCGAAGCCGGCACCCCCGACTTTGTCGGCATCGCCGCCCTCTCCGAAGCCATCAACTTCATTCAAGAAGTAGGCTACGACAACATCGCCGCCCACGAGCACGACCTGCTCCAATACACCACCCAACGCATGATGGAAATCCCCGGCATGCGCATCTTCGGCACCGCCCCCGACAAATCGGCCGTCATCTCATTCCTCATCGGACACGAACACCACTACGACATCGGCATGCTCCTCGACCAACTCGGCGTCGCCGTCCGCACCGGCCACCACTGCGCCCAACCGCTGATGCACGCCCTCGGCATCGAAGGCACCGTACGCGCCTCGTTTGCCGTCTACAACACCCACGACGAAGCCGACCGCTTCATCGCCGCCCTTCGTCGCGTCTCTGCAATGCTCTCCTAAGCCCAACACAACAGCCAATGTCCATCACTCTGAAAAATCGCCAAGCCTGGGCCCTACTCATTGTAGCCTTCATCACATTCTTCGTCAACAATCGCTTGATTACGCCCGACATCATGGAGTCGCGCAACATCATCACCGCTCGCGAAATGGTCGACGACGGCCATTGGATTGTCACCACCATGAACGGCGACCTACGACTCGAAAAACCTCCATTGCCCACATGGCTCACAGCCCTGGCCCAAATCATCGCCCCCGACGACCTCGCCCTACAACGTGGCATGGCCGGCCTCGCCGCCCTGCTGCTGATATTCTACTTCTATCGCTTCGCCGACCGCATCCTACATCTACGCCATCCCTGGGTGCCAACCCTACTGCTGCTCACCTGCTACAACCTCATACTCATGGGACGCACCGCCTCATGGGACATCTATTGCCACGCCTTCATGATGGCCGGCATCTACCACTTCGCCCGCGCATATACCTCCAACCGACATATCTACCCCCAATTTATAGCCGCCGGCCTATGGACCGCCCTCTCGCTCTTAAGCAAAGGCCCCGTATCGCCCTACGCCCTCTTCCTCCCATTCCTGCTGAGCCTGCGCTATCTCGACGGTGGCACAATCAAAGGCAAAATAGCACCCCTTGTCTTGATGATTGTCGTCGCCCTCGCCCTCGGCCTGTCGTGGTATATCTACATCCACATCGCCGCCCCCGACGCCCTTCAAACCGTAGCCCTCAAAGAATCAGGCTCTTGGCTCAACCACAACGTCCGCCCATGGTATTACTATTGGAAATTTTTCCTCGAAGCCGGCGTCTGGGCCCTCCTGCTCCTTACAGCCATCTTCTACCCCCTTGTCGACCGCGTAGCCTCGCGCCTTAAGCAATATCGCTTCGCATTGCTTTGGACCGTAGCATCACTCATACTACTGTCGCTCATGCCCGAGAAAAAACCGCGCTACCTGCTGCCGATGCTCATCCCCGCAAGCCTGCTCATGGGCATCATCGTCATCCATTGGCACGACACCATCGACTCCGTCAAATCGCGCCGCGCCTTTCGCCTCAACGCCTCCCTCCTCGCCATCGTCGTCGCCCTCCTCCCCATCGCCGCTTGGCTCATGCTCTACTGTCCCGGCCTCATCTCCCTCCCCCTGGCCATAACATTTACCATCGTCAGCGAAGCCATCGCCCTTTGGCTGTTTCAATCCATCCGCCTGCTCCGCCCATATAGCATGGTAGTGGCCGTCACCACCCTATTCCTGTTCGCCGAAATAGCCGTGCTCCCCGCCCTCAAACCACTCATCAACTATACCGAAGGCCACTCCATTGCCGAAACTCAACAGATGCCACAACTCGACTCCCTCCAATTCTACCACGACGCCGCTACCGACCTCCGACCCGAATTGATCTACGCCGCCCATCGCACTATCCGACCCCTCGACCTCGCTTGCCAAGACAGCGTCATCGCCCACATACCCTGCGCCGTCATCACTCAGCAACCCATCGACCAATATCTCTCACCCGCCACACTCTCCCAAATCTCAACCTCCTACGTCGGCCTCTTCGACGACAACCGCCGCCCAAAAGGCACTCGCCGCTACTCCACCGAATTTATATACCACCTCACCATACTCTCCCCCTTAGCTCAACACTAACACCAAGCTATGAACAAAACCTCTCAATATCAATTCACCATCGTCGTCCCCGTCTACAACGAAGAAGACAACATGGACGCCCTCGAGCAACGCCTCTCAGCCTACCTCCCAACAGCCAAATACAAAGCCTGCGTGCTTTTCGTCAACGATGGCTCCAAAGACAGCTCCATCGACCACATACGACAAATTTGCGCCCGACAACCCGACTTCTACTATATCGACTTCCAAAAAAATTGTGGCCTTAGCGCCGCCATCAAAGCCGGCATCGACTATTGCCAATCACCATACGTAGGATATATCGACGCCGACCTACAAACTTCCCCCGACGACTTCAACCTCCTTCTTGCCGACATCGACAACTTCCAACTCGTCATGGGCATACGCGCCAACCGACAAGACTCAGGCTTCAAACGCCTGCAATCTAAAATCGCCAACGGATTCCGCCGCATGATGACCCACGACGGCGTTCAAGACACCGGCTGCCCTCTCAAAGTCATGCACACCGTCTACGCCCGTCGCGTACCATTCTTCACCGGCATGCACCGCTTCCTCCCGGCCCTATTCCTCCTCCAAGAAGCCAAAATCAAACAAGTGCCCGTCAACCACTACCCCCGCGTAGCCGGCGTCTCCAAATTCAATATCTGGAACCGTCTCATATCCCCTCTGATGGACTGCTTCGCCTATCGTTGGATGAAAAAACGCTATTTCAACTACCACGTAGCCGACTCAAACCTCTAATCCACCAACCCCATAAATGACGACCCCCTTCGCCGTTTTAGCCATCGGCTTCCTCGCCCAAGCATTCTTCTCGGCCCGCATCCTCACACAATGGATACTCTCCGAGAGAGCCAAACGCGTGCTCTCCCCATCCATCTTCTGGATCTTTAGCATCGCCGGCTCATACCTACTCTGCATCTACGGCTGGCTACGTCAAGACTTCGCCATCGTCCTCGGACAATTCGTCGCCTACTACATCTACCTCTGGAACCTCCAAGCCAAAGGCCTTTGGGCAAAAATGCCACGCCTGCTCAAAGCCATACTCCTACTCACACCCCTCATTGCCATCGCCCTGGTCTGTCGCAACGCCGGCCAATTTATCGACTCATTCCTACGCAACGACTCCATCCCCCTCTGGCTCGTCGTCTTCGGCAGCCTCGGACAACTCCTCTTCACCTGCCGCTTCATCTATCAATGGCTCTACTCCCGACGCCACGGCCAATCAATCCTCCCCGCCGGATTCTGGTGGCTCAGCCTCATCGGCTCCATCACCATCGTCACCTACGGAGCCATTCGCCTCGACCCCGTCTTAATCGTCGGTCAATCTTTCGGCCTCATCGCCTACATCCGCAACCTCATGCTCGGCCGCAAAAAATCAGCTTAATATTTGGTTGTGCACCATTTTATCCCTATTTTTACCGCAAAATTTGCGGCATTATCCACAACACAACGCCGCCTCCACCAAAAACTGATGCTGATATGTACATCCACGAACGCGAAAATTGGACACAATTCAGATGGAATGAATCAAAAGTTTCATTGCTTCTTGAAATCGCAAGCCGTAAGCAAGGACTGCTCTACGGCCGACTCGGCGATATCGGATTTGACGGCAAACTAAGGGCTATGGCTGAAAATCTCACCATGGACGTCGTACATTCATCTGAAATTGAAGGCATCAAACTCAACATCGACCAAGTGCGCTCATCCATAGCTCGAAAATTGGGCATTGAGAATGTAAAATACACCGCACCATCCCACTACGTAGATTCGGTCGTATCCGTAATGCTTGAGGCAATCAAAAACTACAATGCGCCATTGACAATAGAGCGTTTATGCGCTTGGCAATCAGCATTTTTCCCCACTGGGTATAGCAATGGCTCACTAATAGAAGTTGGCCGATATCGCACCAACGAAGAGCATATCGTCTCAGGCATGTTTGGCCGTGAGCGCATACATTACATCGCCCCATCGCCCGACCGACTTGATGACGAAATGGCTAAATTCATCAACTGGTTCAATACCGATATGGCCATTTCGTCAATAATATCTTCAGCCATTGCACATCTTTGGTTCGTGTCAATTCACCCATTCGAAGACGGCAATGGACGCATGGCTCGTATCCTATCCGATGTGATGCTCGCTCGCGGAGATGACAGCCAACTCAGATTCTATAACATTTCAGCTCAAATCAACCGTAATAAAAACAAATACTACGACGTGTTGGAGAAAACACAACATGGCGATGGCGACATCACCGAATGGCTCGTTTGGTATGTCAACACCCTCATAGCTTCTCTCGACGACGCCTACTCCACTGTGTGCACTATCTTAAACAAAAGCCTGTTTTGGAAAACTCATTCCGAAACAACTCTCTCCGAGCGTCAGACCGCAATACTCAACATGTTTCTCGATGGCTACAAAGCCAAAATAACATCTAAAAATTGGGCCGCTCTTGCCAAATGCTCTACCGATACGGCAAATCGCGACATCCAAGATTTAGTAGCTAAAAATCTACTGAAAATCGACATCCCCGGAGCCAAACGACCAAGCTACTCTATCATATACAATCCCGACGATATCTCGCCATTGTTTAGCAACATCGAAGTGAGTGAAGAAAACGGCCGATTTTATCTGACCGCAATTTTCAAAGCCACTACAGCCGTTCATGAGCGACTCTTACCGCTCGACGCCCAACGTCTACAAAAAGGCGATATCCCCCTCAACGCCATCCTCGGCAAGTATTGTTCATACCTGCTCCTCAAGTAAGAGCTCGTGCCCCTCACCCTCAAAGCCTCCCACCATGTCGGTGGCGTCCGCGAGGACGCCGATTTCTTGCCATCTGCATAGCCCCGACATCCGAGGCTTCCACTCTCATTGAAGGGGCGAAATTCATTTCGCCCGACACCATCAAACACCTCATCCTCAAGCGGTTTCATCCACATTGTAGGGGCGAAATTCATTTCGCCCGCCCCCCTCGCGAAGCCAACTCCGGCATTGCGCAGCCGAAGCGCCCCCTCAAAGGCGAGCGCAGCGCGAGGAAACAGGCGAAAAGCCGTCCAAGCCACCGACAGGTGGCGCGTTCTTTTCGCCCCGAGCGCAAACTCGCCTTTCAGCTTCGGCAAGCCGCCGGCGACCTTTCTTTGCCAAGCTTTCTTTCGTTCGCACGAAAGAAAGCGCAAAAATCCACCCCAAAAAAAATTTTCTGTTAATTTCGAAGCGTCTGATGAAAATTTGCTACATTTGCTAAATTATATACAATCGCAAACATCGAAACGCACACTCATTATGGCGCAGGACAAATTTACTACCCCGGAAGAAGACCGAATGATTGAAGATGCCTTCCGCGAAGTGCTCGACGGATACATCAACAGCAACCACCGCAAAAAAGTGGAAATCATCGAACGCGCCTTCAAGTTTGCCAAAGAAGCCCATAAAGGCATTCGCCGTCGCTCCGGCGAACCCTACATCATGCACCCCATCGCCGTCGCCAAAATCGCAAGCCAAGAAATCGGCCTCGGCTCCACCTCCATCTGTGCCGCCCTGCTCCACGACGTCGTCGAAGACACCGACTACACCGTCGAAGACATCCAACAACAATTCGGCAAAAAAATTGCCCAACTCGTTGCCGGCCTCACCAAAATCTCAGGCGGCATCTTCGGCGACCGCGCATCGGCTCAAGCCGAAAACTTCCGCAAACTCCTCCTCACAATGTCTGAGGACATACGCGTCGTCCTCATCAAAATGGCCGACCGCCTCCACAACATGCGCACCCTCGGCTCAATGGCCCCAAACAAACAATACAAAATCGCCGGCGAAACCCTCTATATCTACGCCCCTTTAGCCCATCGCCTCGGCCTTTTCGCCATTAAAACCGAGCTCGAAGACCTCGCCTTCAAATACGAGCACCAAGACGCCTACAAAGCCATCTCCGACAAGCTCTCTCAATCTGAGTCGCATCGAAACATGGTCTTTGCCGACTTCATCGCCCCGATTCAAGCACGCCTGAAAGATATGGGCCTCGAATTTACCGCCCAATCTCGCGTAAAATCGGTCTACTCCATCTGGAACAAGATGGAAACCAAGCATATACCCTTCGAAGAAGTCTACGACCTCTACGCCGTACGTATCATCTTCGAATGCGACGACATAGCCAAAGAAAAAAGCATCTGCTGGCAAATCTACTCTGCCATCACCGACATCTACAAGCTCCATCCCGACCGCACTCGCGACTGGATCAGCAACCCTAAAGCCAACGGCTACCAAGCCCTCCACCTCACCGTCATGGGCACCGACGGCAATTGGGTCGAAGTGCAAATACGCTCACGCCGCATGGACGAAATCGCCGAAAAAGGCTTCGCCGCCCACTGGAAATACAAAATCGGCGAAGGCGACGAAGAGTCTGAACTCAACGTTTGGCTCAAAACCATCAAAGACATCCTCGACAACCCCGAGCCAAACGCCATCGACTTCCTCGACACCCTCAAACTCAACCTCTTCTCATCCGAAATTGTAGTCTTCACCCCTAAAGGCGAACTCATCACTCTCCCCAACAACGCCACCGTCCTCGACGTTGCCTTCGAACTCCACTCTCAAATAGGCTGCCACTGCATCGCCGGCAAAGTCAATCACCGCCTCGTCCCTCTGAGCCAACGCCTCAAAAGCGGCGACCAAGTAGAAGTGCTCACCTCTCAATCGCAAGTGCCCAAACCCGAATGGGCCGAATTTCTCGCCACCGCCAAAGGCAAAACACGCCTGCGCGCCGCCCTGCGCAAAGAGCAGCAACCTATCATCGCCAAAGGCAAACAACTTCTCAAACAATTCCTCGCCGACAACGCCATCGAGCCTACCAACGAAGTCTACACCCGACTGCTCTCGCTGGCCCACGCTCGCAATCGCGAAGACCTCTACCTGATGCTCGGCCGCGAAGAAGTGGTCCTCAACGACTACGCCCTCAAAGCCATCTCGCGCAAAAAACAATCCAAAGGCCTTTTGCGCAAAATCTTCAGCCTCTCCACAATCGGCATCAACAAAGATAAAACCGAACCCACCGACAGCGCCAACGCCTCAACGCCTCAACCCGCCGCCATCAACACCAAAGAAACCTACGAGCTCCACTACGACGACCACGGCGCCAACTTCCGCTTCGCCGAATGTTGCAGCCCTATCCCCGGCGACGCCGTCCTCGGCTTCATCGACGACAACGGCGAAGTCGAAGTCCACTCCATCGACTGCCCTCGCGCCCTCGCCCTCAAAGCCGGCTACGGCCCTCGTCTGCTCTCCACTCGCTGGGCCGGCACCACCGGCAAATACCTCGCCCACGTACGCGTCGAAGGCATCGACCGATTCGGCATCCTCCAAGAAATCATCTCCACCATCTCTACCCACATGTCTATCGACATTCGCAGCCTCAACATCGCCGCCGAAAAAGAGGTGTTCCATTGCGACCTCACAGTGCTCGTCGACGACGCCAACGTCGTCAACGACCTCTGCGACAAACTCAAAAAAGTCAACGGCGTCAGCAAAGCCGTACGCATCCACTAATTCCCCCCACATCACATGAAAAAACCCCTCAACGCCATATGGATCAGGCTCGCAATATTTATCGCCGGCGCCCTCTTCTTATTCTACTTCCTCCCTCGCCCCGACAACATCTCCCTGAGCTACGAACTCAATCGCCCCTGGACCCAAGAACAGCTCATCGCCCCGTTTGACTTCCCCGTCTATCGCGACTCCCTCACCATCAAACACCTCGAAGACAGCATCCGCGAAAACTTCGTCCCGGTCTTCGCCGTCGACAACGCTCCCCTGGAGAAAATCACCACCAACATCAACTCATCGTCCGACTACTCCGCCTCCGAGAAAAAAATCCTCATCTCGGCCATCAACAAACTTTATACCAACGGCATTATCGACCAAAAAATCTACGACCGCATCCAAAAAGGCGAGCTTCGACAAATCAAAGTGCGCGTCAACAACGCCAACCGCACCGTCCCCACCGCCACCATGCGCTCTTCCATGCGCGCCTACAACGCCCTCGACTCAATGCTCGTCATACGCTACACCCCACTGATGCTGCGACTACGACAATCAGGCCTCAGCGCCATGCTCACCCCCAACTACGTAGCCGACGAAGAAGAGTCTGAACGACTCCTGGGCGAACTCATAGCCCCCGTCAAAGCCGCCACCGAAAAAATCCAAAAAGGACAAAGCATCATCTCACGCGGCGACCTCGTCACCCCCGAGCTCTACCAAGTGCTCCGCTCCTACGACAACGCCTTACGCGAACGCGCCGAAAAAGAGGGCGCCTCAGGCCTCAACATCACCATCGGCCAACTCATCTTCAGCCTCCTCATCATGGCCGGCCTCTACTTCTACCTCGCCCTCTATCGCCGCGAAATCTTCAACTCCATCACACGCTCAAGCTGCCTCGTAGTGCTCCTCTGCGCCTTCTTCATCTTCTCCGTGATCATGGCCGCCAACTTCTCCTCAGGCCTCTACATCGTCCCGTTCGCCATACTCCCAATACTCCTCGTCGTATTCTTCGACACCTCCACAGCCCTCTTCGTCCTCCTGCTCGAAGTGATGCTCTGCGCCTCATTCTCCTCATTCGCCTTCGAATTTGTAGTCCTCGAAATGACCGCCGGCATCGTCGCCGTATTCTCCATGCGCGAACTTTCACGCCGCAGCCAACTCCTGCGCACCGCCGCAATGGTCTTCGGCGCATACGTCGTCACCTACTCCGCCATCGAACTGATGCAAGTAGCCTCACTCAACTCATTCTCCTGGAAACTCATCGGCTTCTTCGCCGTCAACATGGTGCTCACATCCTTTGCCTACGTCCTCATCTTCGTCGTCGAAAAAATCTTCGGATTCACATCCGTCGTCACACTCGTCGAACTATCCGACATCAACAACCCCGTCCTGCGTGAACTCTCCGAAGAGTGCCCCGGCACATTCCAACACTCCCTCGCCGTCAGCAACCTCGCCTCCGACGCCGCTCGTCGCGTCGACGCCAACGTTCAGCTCGTCAGAGCCGGAGCCCTCTACCACGACATCGGCAAAATCAAAAACCCCGCCTTCTTCACCGAAAACCAACACGGCGTCAACCCCCACGACGCCCTCGACCCAATCCAAAGCGCCCGCATCATCATCAGCCACGTCACCGACGGCCTTCGTCGCGCCGAAAAAGCCAAACTCCCCACCGTCATCCGCGACATCATCGCTCAACACCACGGCCGCAGCACCGCCCGCTACTTCCTCACAACCTACCAAAACGCCCACCCCGGCGAAGTAGTCGACCCCGCCCCATTCACATACCCCGGCCCAAACCCACAATCCAAAGAAGCATCCCTGCTTATGATGGCCGACGTCGTCGAAGCCGCCTCACGATCCCTCCCGAGCCACGACCCTCAAAGCATCGCCAACCTCGTCAATCGCCTCATCGACGCTCAAGTAGCAGCCGGCCTGCATAGCGAATCTACCCTATCATTCCGCGACATCACCATCATAAAACAAGCCTTCATCGACCGCCTGCGCACCATGTACCACGCTCGCGTCGCCTACCCCTCCGCCCGCTCATAATTGAATGACCTCAAAACCTCATCACACTACTGCTTCTCGCCGCAACCTATCCAACGGCCACGGCCTCTCTACATCTGAGGCTTGCGGCTTCGCCATACTCCTCACCCTCGGCGCCACCTTTGGCCTCGGCGCTCCCCTGATGCTCGCCGGCATCACCATCACCCACCTCCACCTCCCCGTCGGCGCCTTAGTTGCCCTCGCTTTCCTCTACAAACTCTCCTCCGCCAAAACCACAGCCATAGCCGCCGTAACCCTCATCGCCACGACCGCCATAGCCATCATAGTCGCCGGCACCACATTCGACTTCTCTTATGACGGCAACGTCTACCACCAAGAAATGGCCCACGCCGTAGCCTCTAACGCCTGGAACCCCTACACCCAACACCTCGACAACAGCCAATATTGGATTTTCTCCACCCACTACGCCATCGCCTTCGAATGGCTCGCCGGTTGCTTCGAATCGCTCACTTCATCTATCGAATGCGGCAAAGCCGTCAACTATCTGCTCATCATCGCCACGGCCCTTATCTGCCACGGCGCCATCGCCCACCGCTTCGGCCATTGGTCATCGAGCCGTCGCGCAGTGCTCCTTTGCCTGCTCATTCTCAACCCCGTAGCCCTCTGCCAACTGCCCACTTTCTACATCGACTTTACCGGCTACTGCTACACACTGCTCACCATCGTCATCTCGCTCGAAATATTCTCCAACCGCAACCGCTCGGCCAACTATATCGCCCTCTGTGCCATCATCATCTTAGCCGCCGGCACCAAATTCAACACCTTCTTCTTTGAAGGCCTCACCATCGCCGCCATCGCCCTCTCCATTGCCATCTATCGCCGCGACTCCCTACGCACCATCATCCCCTACTGCGCCACGGCCGCCGTCACCGCCATCATCTCCTTCGCCCTCATCTGCTATCACCCCTACATCACCAATCTCCTCGCCCACGGCAACCCCCTCTACCCCCTCGTCGGCGACGGCGCCGTCGACATCATGAGCCACAACACCCCCGACATCTACCTCGGCCACAGCCGCTTCGCCAACTTCTTCACCTCCATATTCAGCGTCAGCCATCCCACAGTCGACCAACGCATCGGCGGCTTTGGCCCCCTCTTCAGCATCATCTTCGTCATCAGCCTTATTGCCATCGTCTGGAGCTCGGCAAAGCAACGCCGTCTCTCACCCATTGCCTACACCGCCATAGTCATCATCGCCTCAGCCCTCATCTTCGAGCAATCGTGGTGGGCCCGCTACAATCCCCAACTATGGCTCCTCGCCCCATTGGCCTACATCGCCGTTGCCGACCTCGCCTCGCGTTGGCTCCGACACGCCGCCACAGCCATCGCCCTGTTCGCCTTAGCCAACAGCGCCATCTGCGGCCTATCCATCGCCGAATACATCTCCGTCGAAGCCACCTATCGCCACGCCCTCTACAACCAACTACGCGGCCACACCGCCACCCTCTCCTTCTCCCGCCCCCACTTCATTCAACAACTCTCCGAACAAGGCATCAGCGCCCGCGTCGACTCCGCCGCCACCGCCGACTCCATCTCTCGTGTAAGCATCTGCATCTACCGCTGCTCCGACTACACCCACTTCCCCAACGCTGCCGTCACCCATCGCCAACAGCAAACCATCTTCCAGGCCGTCGAAAACGACCCGTTCATCTCCTTCAAACGCTTCATCAAAGGCTTCATTCACAACATATTCAACTGACCATGAAAGACGCCATCCTACTCCTACGCCCATGGCAGTGGACAAAAAACCTCTTCGTCCTCCTACCAATGTTCTTCGCCGCCTCAATCACCAACGGCGACTGCTGGGCTGCAGCCATCCCCGCCCTCATCGCCATGTGCCTCATATCATCGTGCGTCTACTGCATCAACGACATCGTCGACACCGATAGCGACCGCCGTCACCCCGTCAAATGCCGCCGCCCCATAGCCGCCGGCCGCATCTCCAAACCCCTCGCCGCCATCATCGCCGCCATCGCCGCCATCGCATCTGTCGCCATTATCCTCATTGCCGACAGCGCCCTCCTCATCCCCCACAAAACCACCCCCGCCATCCTCATCCTCCTGCTCTCCTACCTCCTGCTCAACATCGCCTACTGCCTTTGGCTCAAACATTTAGCCGTAGTCGACATAGTTTGCATCGGCATCGGCTTCGCCCTACGCATATTCGTCGGCGGGGCCGCCACCAACATTTGGGTATCCCCCTGGCTCATCTGCTTGTCATTCCTGCTCACCATCTTCCTCGCCTTCGCCAAACGCCGCGACGACCTGCTCTTAAGTCAAAACCTCGCCTCCGACACACGTCGCAGCATCAAAAACTACAACCTCCCATTCATCGACCATACCATCACAATCCTCGCCACTGCCACCATCCTCTGCTACATCATCTACACCATGCAGCCCGAAGTCGAAGCCCGCTTCAACTGCGACATGGTCTATATCACAGCCCTCTTCGTCATCGCCGGCATCCTCCGCTACCTCCAAATAATCTTCGTCAAACAGCAATCAGGCCAACCCTCCAAAATCATCCTCCACGACCGCCCTCTCCAAATCTGCTGCCTTCTCTGGGTAGCCTCTTTCATACTCATCATTTACCTCTGACACCCTCCACACAATGAAAACCCTGGCGATATTCGACTTCGACGGCACCCTCACCCTCCGCGACTCATTCCTCGGGTTCGCTCGCTTCGCCATCGGCCGCCCTCGCCTTTCCCTCGCCCTGCTGCTCTCATCCCCTTGGCTCATAGCCTGGAAACTCCGACTCACATCCTCCTCCAACGCCAAACAACACCTATTCTCACGCATGTTTCGCCACATGCCCCTCAGCCGCTTCGACAGCCTCGGCCAAGCTTATATCGACAAAATCGACACCATGCTGCGCCACGACACCTACAGCCTACTACGCCAACACAAAGCCAACGGCGCCACCGTCGTCATCGCCTCTGCAAGCCTCCAAAACTGGATTTCCCCCTGGGCCAAACGCCACGGCGTCGACCTCGTCGTCGCCACTCGCCCACAAATCGACCCACAAGGCCGCCTCACCGGCCGATTCGACGGCCCCAACTGCCTCGCCGACCAAAAAATCTTGCGCCTCAAACAAGCCATCCCCGACCTCCACACCTACGACATCCACGCCTACGGCAACATCCCCGACGACGCCCCTCTCCTCGCCATCGCCAACCATCCCCACGCCGTCTGACCCGCTCCCCAATTTGGCAAAATTATGGAAATTGCGTAATTTTGCACCCACAACTCAACGCTCGCGCCCATTTGTTTGTTATATACTTACTTATAGCCAAGCACCACACTCTTAAATACATCCTCAAACCACCTCCTTTTATGGAATCTACACGTCAAGCCAAAATAGCTCGCCTGCTCCAAAAAGAGCTCAGCGAAATCTTCCGCACCCAAACCGCCAAAACCCACGGCGTCATCGTCTCCGTCAGCTCCGTCAGAGTCTCCCCCGATTTGAGCATCGCTCGCGCCTACCTCTCCGTTTTCCCCTCCGACAAAGGCGAGTCAATCCTCGCAAACATCAACGAAAGCTCCCGCACCATACGCTACGAACTCGCCCAACGCGTTCGTTACCAACTGCGTAAGACACCCGAGCTGTCATTCTATCTCGACGACTCCCTCGACTATATCGAAAAAATCGACTCCCTCCTCGCCAAAGACAAACCCGCCGAATAATCAACCCCCACCCACACTACTCGCGTCACATCAATGCTTTCCCTGCGTATAGCCCTGCGCTACCTCTTCTCTAAAAAAAGCCACGCCGCCGTCAACATCATCTCTTACGTCTCAATGGCCGGCGTCGCGCTCGCTATGGCAGCCATCATCATCGTCCTCTCCGTATTCAACGGCTTTGCCGACATCGTCAAAATGAAAATGTCGTCGGTCGAACCCGACTTCACCATCGAAGCCTCCTGCGGCAAAGTCATCGCCAACGCCGACTCCCTCAAAGCTATCGTCGCCTCTGTCGACGGCATCAAAGCCGCCTCAGCCGTCATCGAAGAAAAAGCATTCGCCATATCAGGCGAACATCAAACCCCGCTCACCATACGCGGCATCGAATCATCATCCCCCCTCGTCGACCAACTCGACGCCCTCTTAATCGACGGCGACTGCGTCATCGAAGCCACCGACCAATTCAACACCGCCGTCTCATCCGTAGGCATCGCCAACGCCCTGCTCCACGCACCTACCACCGACTGCTTCGTACGCCTTTACGAGCCTCGCCGTCGTGGCCGCATCAACCCCTCAGCCCCAATGGCAGCCTTCCGCGCCGACTCGGTCTACATCGCCGGCGTATTCCGCATGAACCACCCCGAACTCGACAACGACATCCTATTCATACCCCTCGACGTCGCTCGCAACCTCCTCGACTACGACATCCAAGCCTCACGCCTCGAAGTCTACGCCAACGACTCTACCAACCTCAACCTCATCAACTCTCGACTCACATCCCTGCTCGGCGACAACTTCATCGTCAAAAACAAACTCCAACAGCAACAACACTCCTTCAGGATGATTAAAATCGAAAAATGGGTCACCCTACTCATGCTCATATTCATCCTGCTGATAGCCTCATTCAACATCCTCTCTACAATGTCGATGCTCATCGTCGAAAAACGCTCCAACATGGCCGTATTCCGAGCCCTCGGCGCCCCACAACAGCTCGTACGCTCAGTCTTCTCTCGCCTCTGCTTCCTCATCACAGCCATCGGCGGCTCCATCGGCCTTATCATCGGCATCGGCCTCTCACTGCTCCAACAATATTGCGGCCTCATCAAACTCTACGCCCAAGACCAATCCATGCTCACCATCACCTACTACCCCGTCAGAGTCAACCCCGCCGACATCCTCATCGCCATAGCCATCATCGTCGCCATCGGCCTCGCCACCTCAGCCATCATACGCCTTGCACTCCGCGGCAACCTCGAACTATCCGACGACCTCAAACGTTAATACCTCGCTCCCCACCACTCTCACCCCCTATTTTTTAAGAAAATTTTCACCAAAATACCCTCTCCACAGTTTGTTAAAATTACGAAATCGTTTAACTTTGCGCCTTGCAAATCATTCTCAACTTAATTAATATATGGAAACCAAACAACTCGACCGTATAAGCTACGCTCTCGGCCTCAGCATGGGCAACAACTTCAAAAGCTCCGGCATCGCTTCTATCGACGTCAACGACTTCGCCGACGGCGTCGCCGCTGTCTTCCAAGGCTCTACCCCAAAAATGACCTACGACGAAGCTAAAGAAGTGATTCGCCAATTTTTCACCGAAATGGAAAAGAAACAACAAGCCGAATCTCAAAAAATGGCTGAAGTTAACCAAAAAGCCGGTGAAGCATTCCTCGCCGAAAACGCCAAACGCCCCGAAGTGAAAACCACCGTCACCGGCCTCCAATACGAAATCCTCACCGACGGCAACGGCGCTCAACCCACCGCCAACGACCAAGTAGAAGTTCACTACACCGGCAAACTCATCGACGGCACC
>CAZBBL010000002.1:33217-36129 GCA_964490275.1 uncultured Barnesiella sp. | reverse complement strand
TCATGGGCCGTTCAGCCAGCCACATTGCATTGGAATGTGCATTGCAAACTCAACCCAACGTCTGCATCATCTCAGAAGAGGTTGAAGCTAAAAACATGTCGCTCCAAGATGTTGTCAACTACATTGCCAACATCGTAGCCGCTCGCGCTAAAGAGGGCAACAACTTCGGTACAGTCCTCATCCCCGAAGGCCTCATCGAGTTTATCCCCGCCGTTAAGAAGCTTATCGCTGAGCTCAACGACCTGCTCGCTGCCAAAGCCGAAGAGTTTGCTACTGTTGCTGAAGCCGACCAACGTCAATACATCATCAACAACCTCTCAGCCGAGAATGCAGCTGTCTATGAGTCGCTCCCAGTTGGCGTAGCTCGTCAGCTCAGCCTCGACCGCGACCCCCACGGCAACGTTCAAGTGTCGCTCATCGAAACCGAAAAGCTTCTCAGCGAAATGGTTGGCAAACGCCTCGCCAAGATGGCCGAAGAAGGCAACTACAACGGCAAATTCTCTGCCCTCCACCACTTCTTTGGTTACGAAGGCCGTTGCGCCGATCCGTCAAACTTCGATGCCGACTATTGCTACGCACTCGGCTTCAACGCAGCGTGCTTGATTAACGCCGGCGTTACCGGTTATATGTCATCGGTTCGCAACCTCACCAACCCCTCAGTGCAATGGATTGCCGGTGGTATACCTATCACAATGATGATGAACATGGAACGTCGTAACGGCGAAATGAAACCTGTCATCCAAAAAGCGTTGGTACGTCTCGACGGTGCTCCCTTCTTGAAATTTGCATCAAAACGCGAAGAATGGGCCATCAAGACCTCTTACATGTACCCCGGTCCTATCCAATACTTCGGCCCCGCAGAAATCTGCGACCAACCAACCTTGACTCTCAAATACGAACATCAAGCCTAATAACGGTGTTATAACGATATAACCCCAATCACAGTTTGCAGGCCTGCCCTTGGGGGAGCAATTCCGCTCCGGGGCAGGCCTTTTTATGCGCAATTTCATAGAGGTCGACAGCAAACCGTCGTAAACACATTTTAACAGCTCCGAGCTGAACATCATTGCTTTGCACCGCGTTTATACGCCAAACACTATCCTACCATTAAACACTATCCTAATATGAAAAACCTCAACATTGCAATTGCAGCTTTCTCCGGAGCTTTAGTCGGAGCGACAATCGCACTTCTATTCGCACCTGCCAAAGGCGCTGACACTCGCGCCAAAATCAAAGCCTACCTCAAAGAGAAAGGCATCAAACTCAACAAACACAAACTCAACCAAGTAGTCGACGAAATTGCCGACGAGATTGCCGACACCAACGTCTGACAATACTCTCTCCATCCATCTTCTATACCTTTAATTCAGCTTACAATGGGGTTGCCACTGCTCAGGCATTGGGCAACCCCTTATTTCAAACAACAGCCCGACTACTATGAACAGATTTACCGACCCACTGCAGCGACTTTGGCACCTATATAAAGAGGAAGCTCGCTTGTCGCTTACCGAAAAGCTGACGAGGCTATTGTCAGGGATATATATCGCGCTGATTGTATTGCTATTGACTATCATCGGCATTGTCTTTGTAGCCATAGGTATAGCCGACGAGCTGAGCCAATGGCTCTCACCCGTCACATCTTACATGATAGTCGGAAGCGGATTCATACTCATCGCAGCAGTAGTAATCATTTGCCGTCGGCTGATTATAGTCGACCCTATAGCGCGCTATCTTTCACGTCTGTTCTTACAACCGCCAAAACCCTCCCGACATGAACACGAAACCATGGAAAGGCTATAATCTCAACCAATTACATATTCGCCAAGCCACCACCTCGCTATTGATTGAACTGGAGAAACAACGACTGCGCTACGCAGCGTCGTCGGCGCTTGGCTTTGGCTCGGCCAACAAAGCCGACAAGCCGGCCAATACCGGTGTCAGCATCTTCTCGATTGCCCTATTTGCGATAAAAGCCACAAAGATTATCAAGAAATTAAGGGATAAATTGAGGAAATAAGCGTAAATTTGCCTTCAGAATAAATTCACAATCAAGAATCATGAACGATTACATCGAAGTGCGCATCGACGCGACCCCTTGTGACACCACTACAACCGACATCCTCGCAGCCCTACTTTGCGACGTCGACTACGAAAGCTTCGTCCCCGACGACAATGGATTGACCGCATACATCAAAGAGGAACTGTTTGACCAAGCCAAGCTCGACCAAGCGATAGCACAATTCCCGCTGCCCGAGCATAAATTCAACGTCGGTCACACCCACATCGAAGGTCGCGATTGGAACAGCGAATGGGAGAAAAACTATTTCCAACCGATTGTTGTCGATGATCAATGCGTCATTCACAGCAGCTTCCACCACGACTTCCCCAAATGTCGCTACGACATTGTAATCGACCCCAAAATGGCATTCGGCACCGGACACCATGCTACCACTTCGCTTATCATACGCCGACTGCTCGACCTTGACCTCAACGGCAAAGCTGTCATCGATATGGGCACCGGCACCGGCATCCTCGCCATATTAGCCGCTATGCGTGGCGCCAAAAAGATTGACGCTATCGAGATTGACGAATTTGCCTATGTCAATGCCAAAGAAAATGTTGTCATCAACCAACATCCCGAAATAAACGTCATTCTCGGCGACGCAACAGCTTTGGCCAACATAGCTCAAGCCGACTTAGTGCTCGCCAACATCAACCGCAACATTATTTTGGCCGACCTCCACGCCTACGCCAAAGCGATGAAACCCGGTGCAACAATACTCCTTAGCGGATTCTACACCGACGACGTAAACATACTCCTGCAAACCGCCGGCGAGTATGGCCTTGAATTTATGCGAGTCAGCGAGCAAGACCGTTGGGCTTGCCTCGAACTAAAGCTCGCCGAAAAATAG
>CAZBBL010000002.1:27546-33117 GCA_964490275.1 uncultured Barnesiella sp. | reverse complement strand
AGTCAGCGAGCAAGACCGTTGGGCTTGCCTCGAACTAAAGCTCGCCGAAAAATAGTCTTTGACGAAAGAAATGTGAATGGATGAGAAAAATTTTAAGTCTACTTATATTGTTGGTGGCGACAGCCATCACGACTAATGCACAAGATATCGAGCGACGTGTCGTAGTTACCGAGACCATCGAGGTAATCAACGACACCGTCGCCAAGCCTCAATCAGCCCCTACGTCGACCCTACCACCGGCCTATTACGACACCGAAAAGCATACTACCCACTTTGCTTGGGGCGTCGACTTGGGCAGCTCAATCGACATGACCAATCAAGAATTGTCGTCGGTCGATATCAGCGCTTGCGTCGGCTATAAAGGCTCTATATTTCGCTTTATAGGCGTTGGTGGCCAGATAAAGATGATGATCAACAACGGCTCGCGCGCCTACCCTCTCTATGGCATGATACGCACAGGCTTCACTAAACATCCCACCCCGGCGTTTTTGGAACTCAGAGCCGGCGTGTCAATTGCCAACCTCCGAAACGACGTCTACCAACGTCCGTTTTTTGGAGGCGTAGCTGTCGGCTACACACTGGCATCGGGCCGCACATTCTCGTCGCATGTCACCGTAGGCTACGACCTGATGATGCTCAAAGATATTCTTGTCGGAGAGCAAACAGTCAACTTCTCTTATCTACATTCGGCCTCAATAAAGATAGGCATTTGCTTCTAAGAGAAACGCCCAATAAACTTTCAATATCTAACAACATCGGTCTATTAAATTAGATTTTTTCGTTATTTGGCTTGAAAATGTCGGATAATGTCACTATCTTTGCATCAAAATGCAGGAAAAAGCTTTATCTGATAACACTTCCAAAGCGTATAATTTCAAAACTAATCATTAATAGACAACATGAGCGACAGATTATATATCTTCGACACCACATTACGCGACGGCGAGCAAGTGCCGGGTTGCCAACTTAATACAGTTGAAAAAATCGAGATAGCCAAAGCGCTCGAAGACCTTGGTGTCGACGTCATTGAAGCCGGATTCCCCATATCAAGTCCGGGCGACTTCAACTCCGTTGTTGAGATTTCAAAGGCCGTCACCTGGCCCACGATTTGTGCGTTGACACGTGCCGTTGAAAAAGATATCGAAGTAGCAGCCGATGCGCTGAAATATGCCAAGCACAAACGCATCCACACCGGCATCGGCACCTCTGACTACCACATAAAATATAAGTTCAACTCCAACCGCGATGATATCCTCGAGCGAGCAGTAGGCTGCGTCAAATACGCAAAAAGATTTGTTGAAGATGTGCAGTTCTACGCCGAAGATGCCGGACGTACCGACAACGAATATCTTGCTCGCGTAGTTGAAGCTGTCATCAAAGCCGGAGCCACCGTAATCAACATCCCCGACACTACCGGATATTGCCTTCCATCTGAATTTGGCGAGAAGATAAAATATCTCATCGACCATGTCGACGGCATCGACAAGGTGACTATCGCCACCCACTGCCACAACGATTTGGGTATGGCTACGGCCAACACTATCTCGGGCGTCATCAACGGAGCACGCCAAGCCGAATTGACCATCAACGGCATCGGTGAGCGCGCCGGCAACACCTCGCTCGAAGAGATAGCTATGATATGCTACTCTCACAAAGACCTCGGCATACAGACAAACATCAATACATCAAAAATTTACGGCATCTCGCGCATGGTATCATCACTGATGAACATGCCGATACAGCCCAACAAAGCCATCGTAGGTCGCAACGCCTTTGCCCACTCTTCGGGAATCCACCAAGACGGCGTATTAAAGAATCGCGAAAGCTACGAAATCATCGACCCGAAGGTGGTTGGAATCGACGAAAACTCTATCGTATTGACAGCTCGCAGCGGACGTGCAGCGCTGAAACACCGCCTCCACGTACTCGGCATCGAAATGGACAAAGAGGCGCTCGACAAAGCCTACGAAGCTTTCTTGCGCCTGGCCGACAAGAAAAAAGAGATTAACGACGACGATGTGTTGATGCTTGCTGGCAAGCACCATACCGCCAAACATCGTATCAAGCTCGACTTCCTACAAGTGACCAGCGGCGTCGGCATCAAATCTGTTGCCAGCATCGGCCTCGACATCTCGGGCGAGAAATTTGAAGCGTGTGCCTCGGGCAACGGCCCGGTCGACGCTGCCATCTCAGCTATCAAGCTCATTATCCATCGCACAATGGTCGTCAAAGAGTTTCTTATCCAAGCCATCAACAAAGGCAGCAACGACGTCGGCAAGGTGCACATGACCGTAGAATACGACGGCAACCACTATTATGGATTCTCGGCCAACACCGACATTGTCGCCGCTTCAGCCGAAGCCTTTATTGACGCTATCAACAAATTCGTAAGATAATCCACTCAATACGTTATGCCAAACACTCTGTTTGATAAGATATGGGACAGCCACGTCATCACCACTATTGAGGGCGGCCCCACACAGCTTTATATCGACCGCCACTATTGCCACGAGGTGACAAGTCCGCAAGCTTTCGACGGGCTGCGTCGACGCGGGCTGAAAGTGTTTCGCCCGGGACGCACGATTTGTTCGCCCGACCACAATGTGCCGACAGTCAATCAATCGCAACAGATACCCGACCCCGTGTCGCGCCGACAGGTAGAGCAACTCAACCGCAACGCACACGAGTTTGGGCTAACAATATTTCCTCTCTCCCACCCCAAAAACGGCATAATTCACGTTATCGGCCCCGAAAACGGGCTGACGCTTCCGGGCTATACCATCGTTTGCGGCGACAGCCACACCTCTACCCACGGAGCCTTTGGAGCCGTAGCTTTTGGCATCGGCACTTCTGAAGTTGAGATGGTACTCGCCTCTCAATGCATATTGCAGCCCAAGCCCAAAACCATGCGCATAACAGTCAACGGCACATTGGCTAAAGGCGTTACAGCCAAAGACATGGCGCTATATATCATCGCCAAGATGACCACTGGCGGAGCCACCGGATATTTCGTAGAATATGCCGGCGAAGCCGTGCGCAAGCTGTCGATGGAGGGACGCATGACGCTTTGCAACTTATCAATCGAGATGGGCGCGCGTGGTGGTTTGGTAGCCCCCGACGAAACAACATTTAAATATTGTCGCGACCGCGCCTTTGCGCCTCGTGGCGAAGAATGGGACGCAGCTTTAGAGCGTTGGAAAGAACTTCGCTCGGGCGACGACGCTATTTTCGACAAGGAGGTAACGTTTGACGCTGCCGACATTCGTCCTCGCGTAACCTATGGCACCAACCCCGGCATGGGTATCGCCATCGACGAACTTATACCCGAGTGTCCCGACGGCGCCGAAGAGCAAGAGCGTGCCTCGTTTAGCAAAGCTCTCGAATATATGGGATTTAGTTCGGGACAACCTATCGAAGGGACAAAAGTCGACTATGTATTTCTCGGAAGCTGCACCAACGGCCGCATCGAAGACTTCCGCGCCTTTGCATCGATAGTCATCGGTCGCAAGAAGCATCCCGACATCACCGCTTGGCTCGTACCCGGGTCATGGAACGTCGTAGAACAAATCAAAGCCGAAGGGCTCGACAAGGTGCTCGAAGACGCAGGGTTTGAGATACGTCAACCCGGTTGCTCGGCTTGCTTGGCAATGAACGACGACAAAGTGCCGTCGGGCAAACTGGCCGTATCAACCTCAAACCGCAATTTTGAGGGTCGCCAAGGCCCCGGCGCTCGCACCGTACTGGCCTCACCGCTGACAGCCGCCGCCGCTGCCATCACCGGAGTAATCACCGATCCAAGAAAATTTTTATAAGCCAATATGAAACAGAAATTTGACATCATCACATCGACTTGCGTGCCTCTGCCAATCGAGAATGTCGACACCGACCAGATTATCCCCGCACGCTTTTTGAAAGCCACTTCGCGCGAAGGGTTTGGAGAAAATCTGTTTCGCGACTGGCGCTATAATGCCGACGGCACTACCAACGACGCGTTTGTGCTCAACAACCCGCGCTACAGCGGACAGATATTGGTGGCCGGAAAAAACTTTGGTTGTGGCTCCTCACGCGAGCACGCCGCATGGGCCATCGCCGACTATGGTTTTCGCGTAGTAGTATCGACCTTCTTCGCTGATATCCATCGCAACAACGAGCTCAACAATTTCGTGCTGCCGGTAGTAGTCAGCGAAGGTTTCCTCAGCCATCTGTTTGAGTCGATTCAGGCCGATCCAAAAACTGAGGTCAGAGTCGACCTCCCGGCGCAAACAATCACAAATCTTGCCACAGGCGAGCAAGAGACATTCGACATCAACGCCTATAAGAAACATTGTCTACTCAACGGTCTCGACGACATCGATTACCTGCTGTCAAACCGCCAACAAATCATACAATACGAAAACAACAGATGAAACTCAAAATTGCAGTGTTGCCCGGTGACGGTATCGGGCCCGAGATATCAGCCGTCGGAGTCGACGTCACTAAAGCCGTTTGCGAAAAATTTGGCCACGACGTAGAGTTTAGCTATGCTCTCTGCGGAGCTGCTGCCATAGATGCCGTTGGCGACCCCTTCCCCGAAGAGACCTACAAGGCTTGTGTCGAAGCCGACGCCGTACTGTTCTCCGCCATCGGCGACCCCAAGTTTGACAACGACCCCACGGCCAAAGTGCGTCCCGAACAAGGACTGCTCGCAATGCGCAAAAAGCTCGGATTGTTTGCCAACATCCGCCCCATACAAATATTCCCGGCGCTAATCGACAAATCGCCGCTCAAAGCCGAATATATCCGCGAAGCCGACTTCATTTGCATACGCGAGCTCACCGGTGGTATGTACTTCGGCGAGAAATATCAAGACGACGAAAAAGCCTACGACACCAACTTCTATTCTCGCAAAGAGATAGAGCGCATATTGCGTGTAGGGTTTGACTACGCGATGCGTCGCCGTCGCCATCTCACGGTTGTCGACAAGGCCAACGTGCTGGCATCGAGCCGCCTATGGCGCAAGGTAGCCCAAGAGATGGAGAGCCAATACCCCGAGGTAAAGACCGACTATATGTATGTCGACAACGCCGCGATGAAAATGATTCAAGAGCCGGCTTTCTTCGACGTGATGGTGACCGAAAACACCTTCGGCGACATACTTACCGACGAAGGTAGCGTCATCTCAGGCTCGATGGGATTGCTCCCCTCTGCCTCGACCGGCGAGTCGACTCCGGTGTTCGAACCGATTCACGGCTCATGGCCACAAGCCAAAGGCAAAAACATCGCCAACCCGATGGCTCAAGTGTTGTCGGTAGCAATGTTGTTTGAATATTTCGGATTGGCCGACGAGGGTGCACTCATACGCAAAGCGGTAAACGCCGCACTCGACAACAACGTGCGCACGCCCGAGATTCAGGTGCCCGACGCTCCGGCCTACGGCACACGCGAAATCGGAGCTTGGCTCGTCGACTACATCAACGCCCAATAGACATTTATTCGCATAAGTAAGGCCTATGAGCAAATCATAGGCCTTACTATTATAGGTTAGCGACATTGTTCGAAATGCTCGCGAGGATGGTTGCAACCGGGGCAACG
>CAZBBL010000002.1:0-27446 GCA_964490275.1 uncultured Barnesiella sp. | reverse complement strand
TAGGTTAGCGACATTGTTCGAAATGCTCGCGAGGATGGTTGCAACCGGGGCAACGAGCCGGAGGCTCTGTCCCTTCATAAATGTAGCCACACACAAGGCAACGCCATTTTGTGGGGGCTATGCGTTGCCAGACCGTGCCACCGTTTACCTCTTCGAGATATTGCAAGAAGATTTGGCGATGATGAAGCTCCACGTCGGCTATGGCGCGAAACACCTTTGCGATGTCGGCAAAGCCCTCTTCGTCGGCTGTTTTAGCGGCTGAAATGTATTGTTCGTAGCCCTCTTGCAGCTCCTCTTGAGCAGCGATAGCGAGATTTGAAGCTGTGTCTGAGATTGTGCCGGCATCGATAGCGAGTTGACAGTCTACGACGCCGCCTTCGAGCAGTTTGAAGAATACCTTGCCATGGTGAAGCTCATTGTCGGCAGCCTCACGAAAAGCCTTGCCTATAGGGAAATAGTTTTCTTTATCGGCTTGTTGTGCATAATATGTGTAGCGCGAGTAAGCAGCCGACTCGCTAATGTAAGCATTGACGAGATTGCGCTCGGTGAGAGTGCCTTTGATAAATTGTGATTTCATAACGATAGTGTGTTTTAAAAAGGTTTCAGACTTCTAACAACACCATCGTCAAAAATGTTTCGTCTATTTCAATTTGCTTAGGCCAAACTTTTTGCAGATCACCCACTTGTCAAACTTGGAGTAGCCGTAAAAGAGCCACGGATTACCACCGAGTATCACACGAAGATTCACTCGGTTTTTGCGCAGCTGCAAACGCCATGTCAGAGGTATCAACAAATCATGGACTCGCTCATTGCGCACAATACGGCGGTAGCATTCTATTTTTTTGCCCAAGCTCATTTTTTTGTTGAATCGCGAGCGTTGGAGGTTAACAAGCTGATTAAATAGATAGTAGGCA
Organism: uncultured Barnesiella sp.; assembly: GCA_964490275.1. Taxonomy (GTDB): domain Bacteria; phylum Bacteroidota; class Bacteroidia; order Bacteroidales; family Muribaculaceae; genus JAGBWK01. Next base: position 26,532 of record CAZBBL010000002.1, on the reverse strand, counting down.
GTGGTTGCCTTCATGTCATAGGAGGCAAAGAGATTATCAAGCAAGTCGATTGTACGGACGAAGCGGTCGAAATAGTCGGGCTTGAACGAGCGCGAAAGGCTCGCTCCGTTGCAACAATAATAATAGAGTGCATCGGGGATATAGACTATTTTGCGCGATTTGAGCACGGCGGCAACAGTGAAGTGGATATCCTCGGGGGCAGCCTCACGTTCGGAGACGAACGGAGTTAAAACCTCGCGGGAATAGATGCCGTGCCAAACGCCGCAATTCAATGCTCGCCCATGCTCCGACGGGATATATTTGGCAGCTTGTTTCCTTACTTGCAAGCCCGACACCTCGTAGCGACGGCCATAGTCAGAGGCATTCACAAACGGGCCGTTGTTTGTCCGCTGCTCCTTAAAACCACATACTACCATATCGGCCTTTGAGCCGGCAATTTCGCCTACGAGTATGCGATACATATCGAGGTCGACATAGTCGTCGGAGTCGACAAAGGCCACATAGTCGCCGGTGGCAATCTCAAGTCCCGAGTTGCGAGCCATGCCCAAGCCGGCATTTTGCTTGTGAATCACCTTTATACGGTTGTCGCGAGCAGCCCATTGCTCGCATATTGCGGGGCAATTGTCGGGCGAACCGTCGTCGACCAAAATTATTTCGAGATTGCGATATGTCTGGTTTACAATCGATTGCAAACAGCGGTCGAGATAAGGCTCAACATTGTAGATTGGCACTATGACCGAGAGCAAATATTGAGCGTTCATTTTTTGTCGGCTTTTGAGGTTATAACGTCTTGAAAGAGTTGAAGGTAATGGCGCGTACAAATCTCCATCGAATAGTTGTCGGCAAAAAATTTCTTCATAATCGCGCCGTCAAGCGGATTTTTGAGGAAACGATAGAGCGTCTCTTTGTAGGCCGGCAAGTTGGTTGCCGTAGAGAGATAGCCGGTGACACCGTCGGTAATGACGTCGGGGATACCGCCGGCGCGGGTGCATATCGGAGTGACGCCTACCGACAGAGCTTCCAACAACGAGATTGGCAAGCCCTCATCGATTGATGTGAGGCAAAAAGCGTCGCTGCAAAGCAGATAGTCGCCTACGTTGGGACGTTCGCCGAGGAAATGGATGCGATTGCAAGCCGGCTCGGTAATGGTCTTGCCATATTCGCTATCGAAGCCGTCGCCAACTACTATCAAAGTATATTTAACGCCTTCGGCATTGAGCGCATTGAAGGCTTCGACGAGCAATTGTTGATTTTTAACCTCATTGCAGCGAGCGACATGAATAAACACCTTATCGTCGGGCGATTGCTTCAACGACTCCACTTGGGCTCTGACTGCTTCGAGATTTGTAGAAGCTACCACAGGGCTGCGACCGTTGTCGATACGCGTCACATGGTCGTCGTGATAACAATCCAAATAGGATTGGCGACATATATCGGAAATGGCGACCGCATTGATTTTGCAGGTTGAATAGAGATATTTATTGATACGATATTGGCGAGGTTTCACCATACGCTGAGCCAAGTTGTGAATCGTATGGAAATATTTGATTTTGCGATTAAACAACGCCGGCAATATCATATAAGGAATGACGTTGAGATGGCCGTGCACTACATCGGGCTTAATCTTCTTGAGCAGTTTTATCATGCGAGGTATGCCCTTAAGCGACGAACCTCTGGCCATACCAAGATTGTAGACTTTAACTTCAGGAGATAGAAATTGACGATTAAACTGCAATTCGGGATAGGTATCGTCGACCTGCGTCACGAGAAACACCTCATGGCCCTTGGCAACCATTTCATTGCACATATCAACGACGAAGCGCTCGGCTCCACCCGATGACAATGCATATATCAGTTGTAAAATTCTCATTGCGACGAAAAGATAAAGGATTGATTACTGTGATAATGATTTATATAAGGCGACATATTGCTCGGCACACTTACGCATCGAGTAGTTGTCGTAATAGAATTTCTTTAGACGGTCGGCCGGCAAGGGGTTAGCGATGAATCGACCGACAGTGTCGGCATAGGCTTCGGCAGACAGTGTCGTGGCAAGATAGCCGTTGTCGCCGTCGGTGATGACGTCGGCGACACCGCCAACAGCAGTGCAAATCGGAGTAACGCCGGCCGATAAAGCTTCCAACAGTGAGATTGGCAAGCCCTCGTAGTCGGAGCTTAAGCAGAAAGCGTCGGCACATAGCAGATAGTCGCCGACATTGGCTTTTTCACCAAGAAATTTTATCTTGTCGCAAGCCAAAGCTTGGAGCGCACGACCCTCTTCGCAGTCGTAGCCACGTCCCATAAGCAACAAAGTGAAGTCGACGCCACGGCTGTCGAGCAGGTTGAAAGCTTCGATTAAACGACGTTGGTTTTTCAGTAGATGAAAGCGAGCCGGATGGACAAACACTTTAGTATCGGCCGAGCGACGATAGCTCGCCACTTCGGCTCTCACGTCGTCGTGTTCCGACGAAGGCTCAACAGCAGCAGCTCCGTTGTCGATAACGGCAGCGACATCCATGCCATAAAGTTTTTGGAACGACTGTCGGCATATCTCAGAGATAGCCACCGGATGAAGGCGGCGGCGCTTATAAAAATGATTGTTGATTTTGAAATCGAGGCGCGAACCGATTAGCTTATCAGCAAGGCTGTGCATCGTCTGCACATAAGGTATCTTGCCGAGGGTAAACATCGGCAGGATGCCCATATAAGGCACGCCCCAATTGGTGTGGACTACATCGGGATGCAGACGTTTTATAAAGTTGGTGACCGTAGTCAACATACGCAGTTTGTTGCCATGAGCCGAACCTAAATTGTAGAGCTTACATTTAGGGCTGAGGAAGCGTTTGTAGAACAAATGAGGCTCATTGCCTTCGCGAGCCATCGTGACGATGGCAACTTCATGGCCCATAGAAATCAATTCGTTACTGAGGCTGACGACGAAACGTTCGGCGCCACCCGAGCCTAATGAGGATATAAACTGTACAATCTTCATAAGTGAGTGCAAAAAATATGTTTATTCACCGGCTTTAAGGCCACGTTGGCGGTCAACCTCTTTCATAAAGGCTTCAAACCCGTCGAACGGAGCTTTTGAATGGAGTTTCCATTGTTCAAACTGAGAGTCGGAGAATTGGCGATGATAGTTATAGGGGTAGTCTTGATAATTGTGGCCGTCGACAAATGCAGGATAGTCGTCGTAGAAGTCGGCTACAACCGGTTTGCGGCCGCGACGGTATATTTCGAGAGCAAAGTCGATTGACTCTTGCACCGATTGTTGTTTACGCTTTTTATAGTATTCTTCGAGGGTGCATACCACCTTGGCCGGCGAGCCGACAGCTACTGTATTGGCCGGGATAGATTTAGTCACAACCGAGCAAGCGCCTATGATGACGTTGTCGCCGATGGTGACACCCTTCAAAACAGTGCAATTGCGACCAAACCACACGTTGTTGCCAATTTTGACAGGCGCGTGGGAGGGCACATAGTCGTTGTATTTTTCGAGGAAAACAAAGCCGGCCCAATCGTGAGTCATGATAGTCAAACCGGCATTGAGATGAACGTCGTTGCCGATTTCGAGCAAATCGGGGATACTGGTATCAATCTGCACCAAACGAGGTTTTACCAACAAGCATCTATCTCCGATTTTCACACCTTGACGTCGCAACCAATCCACATAGCAGTCGCTGCTACGATATTGGTATGGAGTGCGAAATTTAGATAATATGCGTTTGAATATATTCATATAGGGTTAGGTATAGTAGCAGCTTAGATAATGTCCCAAACGAAGGCGCATCCATCGGCAGGCATAGTGCCAAACGATACGATCAACTGATAGAGATAGACATACGACAATATTGCGAAAAAAGCCAAACGATAAATCAATCGCATTTTAGCGCCAATTGTCACATAGCCTACAATGATGGGCAGCAAGGTGTAGATCCACCAACCGAAACGGCGATAGAGTTCAATCTGCTGGGCGATAGCAAACACCATGATTGCCAAGAATGTAAACCAATATGGTATGCGGAATCGGTCGTCTTCTTTTGTGGCATAAAATCCGAAGAATATCAAGAATGAATTGAAAGCATAAGTCATTAATTTGCCAAACGTTGAAGCCTCGGTCGTGCCGTCGCTAAGGCTACCTTCATCGGTAAACCAACGGTCGGAATTGTCGATGTAGCCTTGATATTTCGACTCACCGCCATCTATCGAGGTATCAGACAACGAGTCGGATACGCCTTCGAGATAAGATGCGTCCCAAACGACACACAACAAGAGATAGGCGGCGACAAGAATCCAAGGTGTACGCACAAATTTTGTCGGATTGAAAAACATTAGCGCCACAAAGATGCCTATGCCAAACAATCCGGAGAGGTGGATAAACGGCACTACGGCAAGCAAAATAAAGGTTTTCACTATTTTGCCGTCGAGGTAAGCCGACAGAGCAAACAAGATAAACGGTATGGCGAAGAATTGGCGTATAAGGTTCTCGGCGGGATAGTCGGTAAGCAAGAAGAATACAGGCAATGCCACTATCGCATAGCGCGGAAAATGGCGCACAACACTCAACACCGAAGAGATAATCAGACCGCTATAGCAAACAAATACAGCCCAGAACGGTATCTTTAGCCAATGGACAATGTCAACCACAAGCTGATAAAGCAGCTCGCGATTCATATCGCCGTTGAGCTGTCCGATTAGCTCTGAATAGTATTGATGATAGTCGGTTCCGCGTTCAAATCGCAAGCCCTCAATAAGGGCATAAAAGAGTATGACGACAGCGCCGTAATACCAAAAATAGTTGTTGTCTTTGTTTCGGTAAGATATGCCATAACCACAAAAGATGAGCACTGCCAACAGTATCATCTTCAATGCCCAATAGGTAGGCAAGCTCTGAATATATATAGCCGACGCCGTAATCATCCCAACACGCGTTTAAGAGGGTGAATTAAAGAGCTTATACGGCTTACGAAGGCTCGCATCGACGGCACGAAAATCCAAAGCAATATGCTCTCGATGGCGACAAACATAACGAAGGTGAGCAGAGCGTTGAAGGCCCAGCGGAGCAGATTGGTCGGCTCCATCTCTATCATCGGCATTACAAATGCCACCGTCAAAGCCGAGACGGCGAAGATAGCGATATGGAGCAGATACAAACCGACATACTGTCGCAAGGGGCGCTTCAAGCCACGAGTGAACAGATAAATCGGTTTCCAAATCACGACTATCAGGAGTTGACTAATCAATACGCCCGACAAAATGCCGGTGATGCCAAAGAAGTAGCCAAGGGTTATTGACAAAGAGATATTGAGAATTGACTCGGCAATCGGCGCCCAAATATCGGCGAAAATGCCGAAACCGAAGATGAAGTTATCGACGACGGTGCGGAATACCGAGATATAAGCCAATGCGACGATGACCAAAACGGTAGCACGAGGCAGCAACATATCTGAGCCGACCCACAGCGAGATAAACGAGTTGCTGAGTTGGAACAAGCAGAAGCAGCCGGTGGTGCAAATCAAGAAGCGCGATGTAAACAGTTCTTTAAACACTGCCCAAATGCGATTGCGGTCGCCAGAGGCAATCAAGTCGCCAACGCCGGCCGAGACGCCGTTGAACACCGCCTGAAGCATCGACGAAATGCCCAACACGATGAGCATATAGTTGCCATACATAGCTACAGCCGTAAGCGAAGCGTAGCCATAGATAATCAGCGGCGATGTCTGGTTGAGTATGAAGCAAGCAAAGCGGTGGACGAAGAGCTGCTTGATTTTGGTGATGATAATCGAATGTTTGCGACGCAAATCTTTTGAGATATTGGTCGAGAGATTTCGCAGATAGGGAAACTCGCGATTGATGCAGCGATTGAGATTGAGCGTGGCCAATGTGCCAAACACTACTTGGATGATAAGCCACCATTCATATCCGTTTTCGAGATATGTGATTGCGAGAATCTGCACCAAGCTCTTCACCACCATCACCGACTTATAGTTCAACGACACTTTATAGTCGAGCTGCGAAGCCGTCAATGCTATCTGACGATAGTTGAAGAAATAGGTCAACAGCGAGGTGTAGAGCAACACGCCGAACGATGCATACGAATACCACAACGGCAAATCGCTCTTAGCGAAAATCAGCGGGAAGAAACACATCAACAAGGCTGCTCCGATAATCACTATCATGGCTACACGACGATAGAGCCACCCTTGCACTTGTATTATCTCTTTGACCTCGTCGTGGGCTTTGCGCGACAACGGGCCATAGAGCGTGAACGCTACCGCCGAACTGATGCCGAGCTCGGCAAGGTTGAGAAACTGCAATAAGTTGGTTGCCGTGGTGTTCAACCCCAGCACCTCGGCTCCGACGTAATCGATAAATGCTTTTCTCGAGAAGAATCCGAGAAGCATATCAATGACGTAGAATGCCATCGCAACTTTTGAGTTTTTCAGTCCTTTTGTAGTTCTCGACATTTATTATTTGCTCTGCGTGTTTGTTAGTTAGTTTGGATAAAATATCTGCGCTTCGGCAGCGCAGATGCGACAGCGTCGCCGATTATTTTTTGTTCTGGCCATAGCCATAGCCGTAGCCATAACCGTAGCCATAACCGATGCCCTTGGCGATAATACCGTTGAAGACAAGCGTAAGGTTGCCAAACTGCTTGGTTTCGTAATATTTTTGCAATTGAGGGAGGAACGACTTTTTGAGGTTTTCGCGACGGATGACGAAGATAGTGCGGTCGACATTGCGCGAGATGACGGCAGAGTCGGTGACGGCTTCGCTTGGCGGACAGTCGAAGATGACGATATCATATTGTCCGCGAAGCTTCTCAATAAGTTGAGAGAACGCAGGCGAATCGACCATTTCTGAGGGATCGGGCGGCACGATGCCTGAGGGAAGGATGTCGAGGTTTTCGTAGCTTTGGAAGTTTTTGACGATTACTTCATCTAAGCTCCATTGGTCCATCAATACGCCCGACAAACCGGCATTAGACAGTCCGAGGCTCTTTGAAAGTGTACCTTTGCGCAAGTCGGAGTCGACAACGAGCACGCGTTTTTTCTTGAGCGAATAAGCCACACCGAGGTTGAGCGACATGAAGGTTTTACCCGACGAGGGTATGGCCGATGTCACCATCATCACGGTAGCGGTGCCTTCGGTGATGTGCAGACGCGAGTTCATCATATCCAAGTTGGAGCGCACGATACGGAACGCCTCGTTGACGGGGTTGCCATTGCCCTGCTCTACGACGATAGAGCTGAGAGCATCTTCTTCGACCTTGCCCAATCGGCGTTTCAAGCGTTTGAGCAAGCTCGGGCGCTTGCCTGCCAGCGGTATCTCGCCCGCAAACGGAGCTTTCACTTGTGCTTCGATTTCTTCGCGGGTCTTGACTGAGGTCGACAGATTATAGGATATGAATACGAGGATTGCGGGAATCAGGAGCGACAATACCAAGCCAATCATGATATTTTTCATCGCCTTGGGACCGATAGGAGCGCCGGGGCCCATAGGTGGTGTAAGCAGGCGGATATTGTAGGCGGTAAACGCTTTCGACAGGTCGTTTTCTTCGCGACGTTCAAGCAAGAACAGATAGAGCGACTCTTTTACTTTTTGCTGACGCTCTACGGCCAACAGGTCGTTGGCTTGATTGGGGCTTTGCGAAATCTTGGCCGAGGTGGTAGCACGGTCGCGGTTGAGCACGCCGAGCGTAGTTTTCAGAGCCGAGATTTGGTTTTCGACCGATTGTGCGATAGATGTGCGCATCGCAGCCAAACGCGAGTCGTAGTCTTTAACCAAGGGGTTGTTGACAGTGGTTGACGACGTGAGGCGATTGCGGTCCATCATCAAAGTATTGTAGGCTTGAATATCTTGCTCGAGGCCACGGTCGTCGGTGACGGCTGAGAGCGAAGGTATCAATTGCTCATTCTTAGAGGGGTTGTTGATGAAGGCCAACACGTTTTGAGCTACAGAGACTTTGCTCTCTACGTCGAGAATTTTCTGGTCGGCCTCAGAGAGTTTTTTCATCTCATACTTAAACATCTCCTCAACGTCGGGCACTTGGTTGGCCGATTTATAGCTTGAGATGTCGCTGTCGACGTCGGCGAGCTCTTGTTCGATGATTTTCAGACGCTCGTCGACAAATTCGCGAGTAGCGTTGGTCAATTGGTTTTTATCTTCAATCCAGCGTTGGTTGTAGACACTGATTACCTCGTTGAGGATATCGGTGGCACGCTGAATGGATACGTCGGGATAAGAAAGATTGATGACGGCAGCTTTACGGTTGGGGATTGAGGCCGTCATTGTAGCGCAAAGGCCGTCAACCATCCATGAAGCCGGCATCCAAGAGATATCAATTTCTTGAGTTTCTTTATAATCAGAAATCTTGCCCGCATAACCGGGGTTGGGAGCCACTTTTACGATTCCCACAATTGTATTGGCCGAATCTGAGCGCATGACGTTGAGCTTGATTGGCTCATCCGACTCTACCTCTTCTTTGCCAATATGGCGAACGATTTTGTTGATGGTATAAACGCCGTTAGCCGAAAGCTTACCCTCAATCTCTACGTTGGTTGTTTCGTTGCCTTCGAGCGAAGGGAACGAGATGATAAACGGTTGATTTTTCCCGTAAAGCGTTCTGGGGCGCAGCTTTGTAGTATTGACATATTGGGTAGAGAGGTTGAGGTTTTTGATTACCTCAAGCATTATGGCAGGCGACTGAATAGCTTCCAATTCGTTGTTGACGTCGGAGGCTGTCGACATACCGCCGAAATCGCCGAAAGCATCAGAGAGCGAACCGGCTATCGAGCCTTTATCTTCCTTAACCAAGATTGTCGCATTGCGGACAAACATCGGTTCGGTTTTAATAAGTTTGTAGACCGTCAACGACATGATGACGACAAAAGAGATTGCAAACCATTTCCAATGTTGCAGACAGATCTGTATGAGATCTGAAAATGAAAGCATGCGCTTATGCTGTTCGATATTAGAGTGGTTAGAGAGCATAGTGGGAATCTGATTATGTATCATTTAAATATGAGCACTGCCATCGACGTCAACACCGATGCGAGTGAAAGCCAAAATGAGTATGAGATAAGATTGTTACCGTTAACTGTCGACTGACGAGCACGTGTCTTGTTGGGCGACACGTAGATTACATCGCTTTGTTGAATATAATAAGCCGGCGAGGAAGCGAGTTGCTCGGCGCTGGTCAAATCGAGCATATAAGCTTTTTGCTTGCCGTTTTCGGTGCGTATCACCTTCACCGTGGCACGGTCGCCATAAATCGAGAGGTCGCTGGCTTTGGCCAAGGCGTCAATAACGGTGAGTTGGTCGCGGTCAATCAGATAGCGACCGGGGGCGTTGACCTCACCCGACACCGAGAAGTAGGCATTGCGGAAATCGACAGTCACAACGGGCGATTTCAGCAATTGGCGAGTCAATAATTCTTGTTTTATTTTTTCGCTGATTTCAGAGCGTGTCAGCCCACCGATATGTATCGTGCCGATAATCGGGAAATCGATATTGCCATCAGAGTTGACGGTATAGCTCGACACATGCTGAGAGTAGTTTGAAATCTGGTCACCACGTCCGGCTTGCGTAGAAAGTATCGGGAGGTTAAACATCGAGGTTGTCTGAGGGTCCTCTGAATTTACTACGATTAAAAGCTCGTCGTTGGGTCGAGCTACGATTGGTTTATTTTCTGCAATCATGATATCACCATCAGCGGTGATGTCTTGGAAATAAAGTATATCCTTCGGCGCACCGCACGACGACAAAACTAATGCGCAGCCGATGACCGACCATTTAATGTGCTTTTTTATAAGCATATATAGTTGATTAATATTAGTTGTGGTTAAATGACTATATAGTATAACGTAGCGATTGCTTTATTATTATTCTTTAACCGATTAATTTTTAGTTTAAAAACAAGCGCTCTTTTATGGATGGAATTGAGCGGTGCAAAGTTACGAAACTTTGCTTGGTTGACCAAGCCGAGCCTGCTACCGAGACCTCTAAAAAACATTAATGACCGACAGATAGCTATCACAACTGAATATCAACGCAATAGCCTCGATATTAAATCTGTTAACCAAGTAGCAAGTCTTAATTAAGTTAAATCACTGTTAAATTATAAATGTTACAAAACTATTTCAATCGCCGGTTGTTTGAAGTATAAACAACGACAAGAATTGACATCACAATGATTTATACGCTGCCAAAACTTCCATATGCGCCCGATGAGCTTGCCCCGGCGATTTCGCGCGAAACCATAGATTTCCACTATGGCAAGCACGAGAGAACCTACATCGACAACCTCAACAAGCTAATCAAGGGCACAGAGTTTGAAGATATGGAGCTGGAAGAGATTATCAGACAAGCCGATGGCCCTCTGTTTAACAATGCTTCGCAAGCGTGGAATCACATACTCTATTTCTTCTCGTTTTCGCCCGATGGCGGTGGTGAACCCTCGGGAGAATTGGCCGAAGCCATCAATCGCGACTTTGGCTCGTTTGAGAACTTTAAAAATCAATTTCAACAAGCAGGCGTAGCCTTGTTTGGCTCAGGATGGGTATGGCTTTCTCGCGACAACGACGGCAAGCTTTATATCTCTACCGAATCAAACGCCGGCAACCCATTGCGCCAAGGTCGAACACCTATTTTGGCTTTCGATGTTTGGGAACACGCCTACTACCTCGACTACCAAAACCGTCGAGCCGACGCTCTCAGCTCGCTTTGGGACATCGTCGATTGGGACATGGTAGCATCAAGATATTAACAACAACTAAGACACTCTAATGTGTAGGAATAAGATATAGCACTTAATTGTAAGCATAATGTGATGAATGGAGAGAGAGGCACGCGTGAGCGCCCCTCTTTTTCTTTATATACGTTTCTAAGAATAAAATTTAGGGCAAGCCGAAGGCCTGCCCTAAATATAAATGTATATTTGGCGTAATCTCTATTTCTTAAAGAGCGGCGCGGGATAAATGCCGGCAGCATGGAGCGACGCCAAGCGGTCGACAACGCCTTGACGGTCGGCTGCATAGGTGACGCCAAACCAACGCGACTCGGTGTCGAGCACTTTGACGGTTGCTTCGCCCGAATTAACCAATGTATCGACTACCGAGGGGATATAAAATTCGGATTTGGGCACATTGATGCGCTCATCCAAGAACAAGCGGAACTCTCGCTCTGAATATTCAAAATAGTCGGGAGTGAAGCCCCAAAGATTCATCGACACTGGTGTTTGAGGGTCGAGCAGTTGCTTGTTGCCGTTTTCGTCGGTGAAAACCGGATAGTGGTCGGCATTGAAAGCGATGTCGGTACGTTCGACTACCGAGGTAAGCAATCCTTCGGCATTCTTGGTGCAAACGCCACGCGACACAGATCCATTCTCGGTCATCGTATTACCTACTCTGAAGCCTACCATACAATAGTCGCCTTTACGTGTGCGTTGACGCTGCAACTCGTCGGCGATAACTTTAAAGGCGTCGCGGCCATAGAAGTCGTCGGCATTGATTACGGCAAACGGTTCGTTGATAGCCTTGGCAGCCATCATGATAGCATGGTTGGTGCCCCAAGGTTTGGTGCGATCAGCAGGGCAAGTGTAGCCTTCGGGCAGCGCATCCAGCGCTTGGAAAACCACTTCGACGGGCACATGACCCTCATATTTCGACAATACTTTCTCGCGGAAGTCGGCTTCGAAATCGCGACGAATCACAAAGACAATCTTGCCAAATCCGCTTTGGATTGCGTCGTAGATTGAATAGTCCATAATCGTTTCGCCGCAAGGGCCCAACGGATCGAGCTGTTTCAAGCCTCCGTAGCGGCTACCCATGCCGGCTGCAAGGACTAAGAGTGTTGGTTTCATCTTTATAATAATATTAATGTGTATTTACTGAAAACTGATAGACAATGCTGTGGCGATAAATTTGGCCCGGGCGCAATTCTTGCGAGGGGAACTCGCTATGATTGGGCGCATCGGGCATACCCTGACACTCTATGGCCACACAATCGTAGTCGTGGTATTCAACGCCACCCTTTCCTTTTGGCGAACCGGTAAGCCAATTGCCGGTATAGACTTGGGCCGACGGTTGAGTCGACATTACGTCGAGGCGCCGACCGCTGTCGGGGTCAACCAATGTGGCTACATGGCAAATCTCTCCGTCGACATAGCCGTCGACGGCCCAACAATGGTCGTAGCCTTTGCCATATTTCAGCGGAGTAAAATCGGCTTCGATATCGCGGCCAAGGGGTTTGGCTTTGGTAAAGTCCATCGGTGTAGACTCTACCGAAGGTAGCTCACCAAGCGGGGTCAGCGATTGGTCGGTAGCCAAATAGCGAGAGCAATTGAGTTGCAACAGATGGCCAAGAGCGCTGCCCGAGGCGTGACCGTTGAGATTGAAATATGTATGGTTGGTGAGGTTGACTACCGTAGGGGCATCGGTATTGGCGACGTAATCAATCAACAGACTGTTGTCGTCGTCCCAGCGATATGCCACCTTTACAGCGAGATTACCAGGGTAATTTTCCTCGCCGTCGGGACTGATGCGCGAAAAGACAACTGTGTCGTCGACGATTGCTACATCCCAAATATGGTTTTGGAAACCCATCGGTCCGCCGTGCAAATGATTTGGGCCACAGTTGACGGCCAATTGATAAAGCTTGCCGTCTACTTCGAGGTGTCCGCGAGCGATACGATTGGCATAGCGACCGGCTGTCTTACCGGCACACGGGCCGTCGCACATATAATCGGCGAGGTCGTCATATCCGAGCACTACGTCGGCCATATTGCCTTGTGCGTCAGGCACTACAACCGACAGCACTCCGGCGCCCAGCGACGACAGCTTTACCATAGCTCCGCTTTTATTAACCATCGTGACAACGGTTATATCGCCTACACGAGTGGCTACGACTTGTTTTGTGATATTCATTTTGTTTAGAATCGAGGTTACGTTGGACAAAGGTAATTGATTTTTGCGAGAGAGCGAAATTTACATTACATTTGCACAAAAGAGTTTTGCCGATGCCACAAAGTTATGCCGAAATAATATTGCCGTTGCCACTCAACACTACCTTTACCTATGCCATTCCCGACGCTATGGTCGACCAAATAGGTATCGGCCACCGTGTGATTGTGCCCTTCGGCGCAAAGAAATATATCACCGGCATCGTCAGCTCTATCACGACAAAAGCGCCCGTAGGATTTGAGGTAAAAGAGATTGCCGCCACTATGGACTCAACCCCGATTGTCAGACATCCTCAGCTGAAGTTTTGGGCTTGGATTGCCGACTACTATATGTGTGCTGAAGGCGATGTCTACAAAGCCGCCGTGCCGGCCGGACTGAAGGTAGAGAGCGAAACTTTTGTCGAAGCCAATCCCGACTACGAATTTGACGCAGCTCATCCACTGACCGAGGCGCAAACTATTATCAACCAACTACTCTGCCACGACGGAGCTATGTCGGTGGCAATGCTCGAGAAAAAGTCTAAGCTCAAACGTGTTGAGAAACTCGTGGCCGACATGATTGAACTCGGCATCATCATCGTTTCTGAAAAAATCGTTGAGCGATATCGCTCTCAAAAGATAAAGATGGTGCGTCCGCTATTCGACGCCTCATCTATGGCTCAAGCCTTTGCCGCTGTGAAAGGCGCTCGCAAGCAAGAGCAGCTGCTGATGGCACTGATAGAGCAATCGGCCGTGAACCGCAAAGACGCTCAAATCAAAGAGGTCACTCGCACCAACCTGTTGGAGCGAAGCGGCGTTACAGCCCCCATCCTCAACGCCGTTGTCGCCAAAGGCATCGCCGAAATCTACACAAAAGAGGTAAACCGCTTTAAATATGACGGGGCAGCCACCACTACCCTACCGACTCTCACCGACTTGCAACGCCAAGCCATGCGCGACATCATAAGCCAATGGAGCGACAAATCGACCGTGCTGCTACATGGCGTCACTTCGAGCGGCAAAACCGAGATTTATGCCCATATCATCGAGCAATTTCTCCAACGTGGCGACCAGGTGCTATATCTTGTGCCTGAAATTGCACTGACTACGCAACTCACACGCCGACTGCAATCTATATTTGGCGACCGCGTAGTTGTCTATCATTCAAAATTTTCAGACAACGAGCGTGTTGATATCTGGAAAATGATGCTCACCGACAACACGCCACGCGTGATACTCGGTGCCCGCTCATCGCTATTTTTGCCGTTTGCTCGACTCGGCTTGGTGATTGTCGACGAAGAGCACGACTCAAGCTACAAACAAAACGAACCGGCGCCACGCTACAACGCTCGCGACGTTGCCATCGTGTTGGCCTCGATGCACGGCGCAAAGACCTTGCTCGGTAGCGCCACTCCGGCTATCGAGACCTATTATAAGGCTACGCATGGCAAGTTTGGCCTGGTGAAGCTCACCAAACGCTTCCACGACGTAGAGCTGCCGCCTATCGAAATTGTCGACATGACCGAAGCTCGAAAACGTCAGGAAATCACCGGCACATTCTCAAGCAAAACCATCAGCGCCATCGACAACGTTACCGCCGCAGGCGAGCAAGCTATCGTCTTTCGCAACCGCCGTGGCTTTGCGCCTTTAGCTCGCTGCAAACAGTGTGCATGGATACCACGCTGTCGCAACTGCGACGTGTCGCTGACTTACCACCAATATAGCCATCAACTCGTGTGCCACTATTGCGGTGCCTCCTACCAGCTGCCAAATCTCTGCCCGCAATGCAAGCAACCGGCGGTAGAAGTGGTGGGCTACGGCACCGAGCGCATCGAGGAGGATGTCGAAAAACTATTTCCCGAGCGCAAGATTCTACGCATGGACCTCGACACCACGCGCAACAAAGACAGCTACGAAACTATCATCAACAATTTTTCAAACCACAAAGCCGACATCTTGGTCGGCACTCAGATGGTAAGCAAGGGACTCGACTTTGGCAAGGTGACAATGGTAGCCGTAGTCAATGCCGACGAACTAATCAATATACCCGATTTTAAGTCGACCGAACGCTCGTTCAATATGCTCGAGCAGGTGGCCGGACGTGCCGGACGCAGCGACGGCGCCAACGCCAAGGTAATCATCCAAACCTACCAACCGGCCCACCCTATTTTCGCTTATCTAAAAGCCCACGACTACGACGGATTTTACAACCACGAAATCGAAGAGCGTTGCCAATTTAATTATCCGCCTTTCACACACATTATATATGTATATCTCAAACATCGCGATGCCAACACCCTGAGCGCATTCTCTCAAGCCTATGCCAACAGCCTTCGCGCTATGCTTGGCAATAGAGTGTCGGGGCCCGACAAGCCAAAGGTAGCCAGGGTAAAATCGCTTTATATTCAAAAGATTATGCTCAAGATTGAGAGCAGCGCTTCAATGTCGAAGGTGCGTGCCGTGCTCCGCGATGTCTACACTCGCATGGCTGCCGACCCGGCAATGAGAACGTCGACCATCTACTACGATGTCGACCCACAATAAGACCCCGTTCCACAAAATTTATTTAGGATTATAGTTGGCTCGAATTATCGACTGAGGATTGTTGTAGAACGTGCGGTCCATCACAGCGCTCTCTGATATCGACTCATTGTTTTCGAGATAAGCTCTCACTATTTTATAACCGATGTATCGACCAAGGCGGCCCGGGAGGTCAGACGACACAATATTGGTCGCAGGTGCCGGCGACAGCAGTCGGTCGGCATCGAGAGCATCAACCGATTGCAACAATCCGGAGCGCACCAGATGTTTCCAAATCTCCCCCTCGTTTTTCTCAACAAGAGCCAACTGCTCATCGGTCCAACCGAGCATCTCGGCCAACGAAGCATCGTCGCCTATGACGTTGAGCACAGAGTTGGCGAGCGCTCCTTGATAGAGCATCTTTGACAATACAGTGGCGTCTTTTTCAGGCACATATGGTCTACGCATCGAGATAATAGCCTCGGCCAAATCGTAAGGCAAATGTTGAGGCGTCTTCACTACACGTCGATAGGCATCCATCGACTCGTAGCCGGGATAGTCGCTGCCCAAATAGTGATTGAGGGCTATCATGACGATTGTGTCAGAAATCATAATATGCTGTTGGAATGGCGATATCACGCCATAATATCCAAAGGTGCCGGTGTCGGGAAACATCGCCGTCATGCGATCTCTCACCCCACCAAGAACTATCTCCAACGAATCGAGCGAAGGCAAACGCTCCTCTACATCGGGATAAAACACCTTGTAGGCCGGCGTACGCGACAACGAGTCAATAGCATACTCCAACGTCGGCATCGGCATACCCATTATATATACGTATGTGGCGAGATGGGTGTGATATATCTCGGCAAGCTCCTGACGCTGCTCGTCAGACATGTTGGGGAAATCGGCAACTATCTTGTCGAGACGCACTATCGGCAGACGCGACTTATTTTCATGCGAACACGCGGTAGACAGCAACACTGCAATAATCGCATAGATGATATGGCGGATGTTCATAGCTTTGACTCTGTTGAAAATTTTCGGCGCAAATATAGCTCAAAATTCATCATTTTGGCTAATAAATTCTCCTTTTTAGAAGCATTTAGGTCAAATATACCGATAAAAAAACTAAATCCGGACAAAAATCCAACCTAAATTTGTAATTTTGCGTGAATTTTCACCAAAAAGGTACGAGCCTCAAATGTTTAAACCAAGAACATTTCTTACAATATTCCTGCTGTTGCTGACACTCCTGACGGCCTCCGCAAAGCAGTTTACCATAGTCATTGATGCCGGACACGGCGGTCACGACTATGGCGCTATCGGCTCTAAAACCAACGAAAAATCGATAAACCTGGCCGTAGCAAAGGCCTTCGGAGCGAAAATCGAAAGAGAAATGAAAGACGTAAAAGTCGTTTACACACGCTCTACCGACGTATTCATCTCGCTCAACGACCGTGCCACGATTGCCAACCGCGCTAAAGGCGACCTGTTTGTCTCTATCCACGTCAATTCCATCGACAAAAACGCCAAAAACCGCACTACCATCAACGGTGCAGAAGTCTACACTCTCGGGCTACATCGCAGCGAAAGCAACCTCGCCGTCGCCAAACGTGAAAACTCCGTGATGACCCTCGAGGCCAACAATGCCGAAACCTACAAGGGTTTTGACCCAAACTCAGTAGAATCGTATATAATATTTGAGCTGAGCCAAAGCAAACACCTCGAGCAGAGCATCAACTTCGCCTCGTTGGTGTCAAACGAGCTACACACCACTGCCGGCCGCGCATCGAAAGGCGTAAAACAAGCCGGATTTTGGGTGCTGTGGGCTACGGCAATGCCTGCCGTATTGGTCGAATTAGAGTTTATATGCAACCCCAGCTCTGAAGCTTTCTTAGCCTCAACAGACGGCCAGGCCAAATATGCCGAAGCCCTGTTTAATGCATTCAAAGCTTATCGCGAAAGCAACGGCACCGCCACTGCCAAACCGGCCGGCAAACCGGCTTCGGAGACAACACCTCCGGCCCAACCCGAGCAAAAAGGCACCACTGAAGTAAAAGCCGACAAGCCCCAAGAGAAAACCGAAGCCAACAACTCGGCTACAGTTCCCGGGTGCATCGAGTTTAGAGTGCAAATCATGGCCAACGACCGAAAGATACCACTTAATTCCTCGAAATTTAGTGGCATTGACAACGTCGAAGAATACTTCGAAAAAGGGCTGTACAAATATACCGTAGGACATTTCGGCTCGTTTAACGAAGCCAAAACCATGCTCCAATCGGTAAAATCGAAATATCCCTCAGCGTTTATCATCAAAATGAAAGATGGCATTCGCATCTATGATTAATGTAACCAACAACTGACGAAAGTTTATAGTAATGAAAAAGATTTTCAAAAAAGAATCAATCATCGGCGCCTGCGTACTGATCGCATTAGTCGTGCTATTTTTCGGAATAGAATACCTCAAAGGGGTCAGCATCTTCAAACCCGCCAACTACTATTATGCGGTTTATACCGACGTCAATGGCTTAACCGCTGCTTCTCCCGTCACCATCAACGGCCTCAAAGTAGGCCAAGTCGACAATGTCGAACTAATGTACGACAACCCAGGCCACGTATTGGTATCGTTTAGCCTCGACAAAAAGCTCCAACTCCCCCAAGGCACCAAAGCCGTCATCTCGGCAAGCTTGCTCGGAACCGTATCGGTGAAACTCGAAGTGGAGCCCAATTCAAAATATTACGAACCCGGCGACACAATCATCGGCATCACCGAAGCCGGAATGCTCGACGCTGTCTCTGAAAATATCATGCCCGGCGTCAACGACCTCTTCCCCAAAGTCGACTCTCTGCTCACCAATGCAAACAACCTCATTTCACACCCCGCATTGATTAACTCGATAGAGCAATTGCAGGGCATCACCGGCAACCTCAATGCCGTCACCGCTACCCTCAACCGCAGCGTCACAAAGCTCCCCAACGTGATGACCGACATCAACAACATCACCGGCAGCATCAATAAAGTGGCCAACGACTTGGGTGTACTCTCAAAGAGTTTAGCCAACGCTCCGGTCGACTCGGTAATGGACAATATCAACCGCATGAGCGCAGACTTAGCCGCCCTCTCGGCCAAGCTCAACGATAGCAATTCAACGTTGGGTATGCTATTGAATGATACCGGATTATACGACAATCTCTATCGCCTTACTTCAAATCTTGATTCACTCTTTATCGACATCAAGAAAAACCCCAAACGCTACATCAACATCAAACTACTATAAAAACTCCAAGAAGGCTTGCCCAATGGCAGGCCTTCTTGCTTAAAACATCACCTCAACATCGACCCAAAAATCTCGCTAAATTTACAAAAACAAAATATAGTCGATTTTTCCCCTATCGAAAATTTGGCTTATTCAAGTAAATTACATAGCTCTAAACAATTTCGATTTGTAAACTTTCTCATAGTTCTGATTACAAACCATAATAAAGCCGAAATTGGAGCTTATTTAGAATGATTACAAATAAGCAGCTGGCACCATCCAACGCCCGCTAAACGTTAAATATAAGAAGTTTCTGCAATTAGACCATACCACAGCGATGCACAACAACGTTAAACAAAACATTCACGCCACAAGCATAAACATTTATAATACTGCGACTTACGGCACAAAAATAAATCACAACTGCAACGTGCAAAAACAGATGGTGCTAATTAACTGAATTTCAGACGAATTGTGAAAATCGCAAATTTCCAAATAAAAATAGTGTTGTTTATTCAGAAATATTTTTGGAAATTTGTATCAGTAAAAGAAGCCTCATTATCTACTGCCCTAAATGGAATCTATCGAGTCACAACAGTGGGAAAAGTGCCTGAAGAAAATTCAGGACAACTTACCAAGCGACCAGTTTAAAGCTTGGTTCCAGCCCATCATACCAAAAAGTTTTGAGAACGGACGACTGACGTTGACCGTTCCCTCACCCTATTTTGTTGAACATCTCGAAGAACATTATGCACACTTAATCGGCGTTACCATCCGTAGCGTCTATGGCCAGGCAGTACAACTCTTTTACCACTACAACCAAATTAAAAACGAGCCCAGCACAGGCATCGAAATACGCAGCACCAATCCCTCAAACGCAGTTAAGAACGGTCTACCGATGGCCAATCCGTTGGTGACACCGGCTAAGGTGCAATTTGATTCGCAGCTCAATCCTCGCTACACATTTGAGAACTACTGTGGCAGCATGAGCAACAAAATTGCCGTATCGATTGGTAAAGCTATCGCCGACGACCCCGACAACAAAACATTCAATCCGTTGTTTATCTTCGGCCCGTCGGGTGTCGGTAAAACCCACTTGATGCACGCCATCGGTCTAAGCATCAAAGAACGTCGCCCGCAACTGCGCGTGCTCTACGTAAGTTCTCGTTTGTTCGAGAGCCAATACACCGTAGCGTCGCGCAATGGCAAAATCAACGACTTCATCTACTTTTATCAGAGTATCGACGTGTTGATTATCGACGACATTCAAGACCTCATCGACAAAGAGAAAACTCAAAATACATTCTTCCACATCTTCTCTCACCTCCACCTCAACAACAAACAAATCATCATCTCGAGCGACTGCTCACCTTCGCAGCTCAAAGGTATGCCCGAGCGATTGTTGACCCGCATGAAATGGGGTATGATTGTAGAGTTGGAACGTCCCGACGTTGAACTCCGTCGTGAGGTCATCGTGCAGAAAGCCGAGCAAGAAGGTCTCTCAATACCATCAGAAGTGCTCGACTACATTGCAGTCAACGTCACCGACAGCATCCGCGAGCTCGAGGGCACCGTAGCAACGTTGATTGCTCGCGCGACCATCCTCGGCAAAGAGATTACCGTCGACTTGGCTCGCAACGTCGTTGCCAATGCAGTGAAGGTTGTGAAGAAGCAAATCAATTTTGAGATGGTAACTCAGAGCGTGGCCTCATATTATAATATAGAGCCCGACGCAATTTTCACAAAATCTCGCAAGCGTGAAATCTCCGACGCTCGCCAAATGGTAATGTATCTGGCAAAGAAACATGCAAAGATGCCGTTGAAAGCCATCGGCACTCGCCTATCGCGCACACACGCCACCGTGCTCTACGCTTGCAAAAACATCGAGGAGCGCATACCGTTTGAGAAACAGCTCCAAGAAGACATCACTTCAATCGAGAAAAATTTCCTTTCATAAGCAGACGCAAAAATTGCCGTATAACACGAAAGAGGCGCAGCCGATTGGTCGCGCCTCTTTCGTGTTATCTTAGAAACAGTCTTAGAGACGGTCAATCGGGAAGAGTGAAGCCGGCTGCGACGATGAAGTCGCGGTAGACTTTTGAAAAATATTCGTTGTTGGCTTTGGTATAGCGGACATCGGTGAACACCTGGGCCAATGAAGTTTTATTGTTGGCTTCGACAAATGCTTTATTTTCGGCAAGCGATTCCTTATAGGCATATAGCTCACTGACTGTGGCTAAATCGGCATCGTTGTAGTGCTCTGAGTGGACAAAAGCCTCGACAGGCAGACGATCGCTGACGGTGGGCGTGTCGGCAGGATAGCCAAGCGAGATAGTGGTGACCGGGACGACGCGCGATGGCAGCTGAAGCACTTGGGCAATTTGCGGGGCATTGTAGGTGGTGGTGCCGAGATAGCAACAACCCAAGCCTCGGCGTTCGGCGATAGTGACAAACTGCTGAGCAAGGATAGTTGTATCGAGGACGGCTGTCATAAATGATTGGAAATTGTCGTAACCGGGTTGGGCTCCACTCGCCTCACACCATTTGACAAATCGGTTGAAGTCGGCGCAGAAAGTCAACACTACAGGCGCGCCAACCATGGCCGGCTGTGAGAAGTGGGCCGGAGCCAATTGTTGCAGCTTCTGCTTATCGCGAGAGATGATAACGCTATAGAGTTGCATATTGCCGGTCGTGGGAGCGTGAGAAGCCAATTCGAGCATCTCGCGAATCAAAGAATCGGCGACCTCTTTATCGGCATATTTGCGAACGGTAGCACGTTCGCTCCAATATTTATCGTTGTCCATAAGCATATAAATAAACAATACTAATAGTAATACTTTAATTGCCAACCCAAAGATACGTGATTTTCACGACATTCCAATCGCCAATCTCAACAAATTCATCATTTTGGAAAACAATTTCATCACCTTCAATTATCAACCGCCTGATATTCTGCTATTTAAAAATATTTTTGGAAAACTTCGTCATAAAATTGATTTTTATTTGGTTCTAAAAAATATTTTTGCAAATTTTGCAGTCGGGTTTGAATTTTCCAAATGCAGGATAGTTCGTGCCCGGCTCCAAATACAACCAAATACTCCAAAAGTCAACAAAATCAACAACCCTAACCATATCATGAATCAACCGACATTCACCTATGATGAGGCATTTGACGCAACGCTGAAATATTTCGACGGCGACGAACTCGCTGCACGCGTATGGGTCAGCAAATATGCTTTGAAAGATTCACAAGGCACGCTCTTTGAGAAGACGCCCGACGATATGCACCATCGTTTGGCAAGCGAAATTGCGCGCATTGAAAAAAATTACCCCAATCCGATGTCAGAAGAGGAAATCTTTGGCTATCTGAAAGATTTTCGCTACATCGTGCCGCAAGGCAGTCCAATGACCGGCATCGGCAACAACCTACAAGTAAGTTCGCTCTCCAACTGCTTTGTCATTGGTTTGGACGGCGATCCCGACTCTTATGGCGGCATCATCTTGATTGACCAAGAGCAAGTGCAACTGATGAAACGCCGCGGCGGTGTAGGCCACGACCTATCTCACCTGCGTCCGAAGGGCACCCCCGTTAAAAACTCAGCCTTGACCTCAACGGGTCTTGTGCCGTTTATGGAACGCTACTCCAACTCTACACGCGAAGTAGCTCAAGACGGACGTCGCGGAGCATTGATGATGACCGTAAGCATCAAGCACCCCGACTCAGAGGCATTCATCGATGCCAAGATGACTCAAGGCAAGGTGACCGGCGCCAACGTCTCGGTGCGCATCGACGACGCTTTTATGCAAGCCGCTGTCGAAGGCAAGCCATATATGCAACAATTCCCGGTAACATCAGCCAACCCCACAGTAACTAAAGAGATTGACGCATCGGCGCTTTGGGCAAAAATAATCCACAACGCATGGAAATCGGCCGAGCCCGGCGTGCTCTTCTGGGACACCATCACACGCGAATCAGTGCCCGACTGCTATGCCGACCTCGGATTCCGCACTATCTCGACCAACCCATGTGGTGAGATTCCTCTCTGCCCCTACGACAGCTGCCGTCTGTTGGCTATCAACCTATTCTCATACGTAAAAAATCCGTTTACCGACAAGGCCGGATTTGACTATGAATTGCTGAGCCAACACGTGAAGAAAGCTCAACGCATCATGGATGATATCATCGACCTCGAAATGGAGAAAATCGACACCATCCTTGCAAAAATCGACTCCGACCCCGAGAATGAAGAGGTGAAAACCATCGAGCGCAATCTTTGGAACAAGATTCGCAACAAAACACTCAAGGGACGTCGCACCGGCGTCGGCACTACAGCCGAAGGCGATATGGTGGCCGCTATGGGCCTGCGCTACGGCACACCCGAGGCAACAACATTCTCTGAAAATGTCCACCGCACAATCTGTTTAGCCGCTTACCACTCGTCGGTTGAGATGGCTAAAGAACGTGGGGCATTTGAGATTTACGATGCCAAACGCGAAGAGGGCAACCCGATGATTGCACGCATCCGCGAGGCCGACCCCGCGCTCTACGAAGATATGCGTCAAAACGGTCGCCGCAACATTGCCTGTCTGACAATTGCTCCTACCGGCACTACGAGCCTTATGACTCGCACCACTTCGGGTATCGAACCGGTGTTCATGCCCGTCTACAAGCGTCGTCGCAAGGTTAACCCCTCAGACGTAGAATCGCGCGTTGACTATGTCGACGACAATGGCGACTCATTTGAGGAGTTTATCGTCTACCACCCACGCTTCGTCGAATGGATGAAGGTGGCCGGCATCCCCGTCAAAGACGACTATACACAAGCCGAGTTGGATGAAATCGTAGCCAAATCGCCTTATTATAAAGCTACAGCCGCCGATATCGATTGGTTGGAGAAGGTGAAGATGCAAGGTCGCGTACAGAAATGGGTCGACCACTCAATCTCAGTGACAATCAACTTGCCATCAGACGTCAGCGAGCAGATGGTCAACGACCTGTATGTCGAAGCATGGCGTGCCGGGTGCAAAGGATGTACGGTATATCGCGATGGCTCACGTTCGGGCGTGTTGGTATCAATCGAGAAGAAACCCAAGCCGGCAGCTGCGGTCGTACCCGGCCAGAAGCTTGTGCGCCCCATCGAGTTGGAAGCCGACGTAGTAAGATTCCAAAACAACAAAGAGAAATGGATTGCCTTCGTAGGTTTGAAAGACGGTTCGCCTTACGAAATCTTCACCGGTCTGTCAGACGACGACGATGGCATTTTCTGCCCCAAATCGGTCAACCACGGCAAAATCATTAAGGCAGTTGACGAGAACGGCACCAAACGCTACGACTTCCAGTTTGTCAACAAGCGTGGCCACAAGACCACTATCGAAGGTTTGTCTGACAAATTCAATCCCGAATATTGGAACTATGCGAAGCTCATCTCGGGCGTACTCCGCTATGGTATGCCAATCGACCAAGTGCTCAAGCTCGTATCTACCCTCGAGCTCGACAGCCAATCGATTAACACCTGGAAGATGGGTGTAGAACGCGCACTGAAAAAATATCTGCCCAACGGCACTCGCGCCAGCGGCCAACGCTGCCCCAACTGCGGTCAAGAGACCCTCATCTATCAAGAGGGATGCCTGATTTGCACCAATTGCGGCACGTCGAAATGCGGCTAAAGGCAATAAAACTTCACTCGACGGCTGATTTTTGCGAATTTTTCGGCAAAAATCAGCCGTTGTTTCATAAATTCTCACTAAATTTATCACCAAAATATTAAACAACTAAATACCAGTAATTATATTTCGTATATGAAGCTTACCTTTAACATCGATTACCGCACCAATTGGGGAGAATCTCTCTACCTGACGGGCGATATCGAAGCCTTGGGCAACAACGACTATTCCAAGGCCGTAGAGATGCGCTTGACCGGCAATACCAATTGGCAAGCAGTCATAGAACTGCCCGATGACACACGCGATTTCAGCTATCGCTACTTCGTACGCCACGAAAACGGCTACACTAAAAACGAATGGGGTCACGCCCACGAGATGCACCGCGGTCGCAGCGCAAAGACCTACGAAATCTACGACCGTTGGCAAGACCAACCTTGGGATAAGCCCTATTATTCGACCGTATTCACCGACTGCGTCAACCAACGCAGCCAGCGTCAAGCTCCTCTGACCGTTAAAAACGGCATACTCAACCTCAGCGTTGACGCCCCGATGATAGCCGCCGACGAGGTGCTCGCCATCTGCGGTGAGACACCCGAGTTGGGACAATGGGACGCCTCAAAGGCATTGGTGATGAACGATGCACGATTCCCGCAATGGAGCGTCAACATCGAGTTTAAAAACCTTCCTGCTTCATTCGAATACAAATTCCTGATACTTAAAAAAGCCACTGGCGAGGTGGTAGCTTGGGAAGGCGACAACAATCGCGTGTTCAGCATACGCCCCGAGCAGAAAAACGAAGTGCTCATTGTAAGTGGCTTGCGTTTCATCAATCCCAAATCGCCTTGGCGCGGTGCCGGCGTTGCCATACCGGTATTCTCAATCCGCTCTGAAGAAGACTTTGGGGTCGGCGATTTCATGGATATCAAGAAAATGGTAGATTGGGCAGCACTCACCGGACAACGCTTCCTCCAACTGCTCCCCATCAACGACACCACCATGACCCACACATGGACCGACTCATATCCCTACAATGCCAATTCGACATTCGCACTCCATCCGATGTATCTGCGTTTGAGCGAGCTCGGCACTCTCAAAGATGCCGACCGTCAAGCCTATTACGACAACCTCGGCCGTGAGCTCAACGAATTGGCTGAAGTAGACTACGAGCGCGTCACCCAAGGCAAAATCGCGTTCACACGCGAGATTTTTGCTCAAAACGGCGCCGAAACAATTGCTACCGACGAATTTAAATCGTTTGTTGAACGCAATGCCGACTGGTTGACCCCCTACGCTGCTTTCTGCGTGCTCCGCGACAAATACAATACAGCCGACTTCAGCAAATGGGGCGAATATGCAGTCTACAACGAAGCTCGCATCAAGAAGTTTGTCAAAGCCAACCTTCGCGACATCGACTTCGTCTACTACCAACAATACCACCTCGACAAGCAAATGCGCCACGTACGCGAATACGCGCATGCCCACAGCGTAGCTATCAAGGGCGATATACCTATCGGCATCTCTCGCACAAGCGTCGACGCTTGGATTTCGCCCCGCTTGTTCAACCTCGACTGCCAAGCCGGTGCGCCGCCCGACGATTTCTCAGTGCTGGGCCAAAACTGGGGATTCCCGACCTACAACTGGGAGGAGATGAACCGCGACGGTTTCGCATGGTGGAAAGCTCGTTTCCGCAAAATGTCGGAATATTTCGATGCCTATCGTATCGACCACGTGCTCGGTTTCTTCCGCATTTGGCAAATACCGATGGACGCGGTCCATGGCTTGCTCGGCATCTTCAGCCCCGCTCTCCCCTTCACCCCCGACGAACTGCGCAACAGCTACGACTTCTGGATTGACGTCGATTTGCAAACTACTCCGTTTATCATGGAATGGTTCCTCGGCGACTTCTTCGGCGAATACACCGCTGAAGCCAAAGAGCGCTTCCTCACCGATGCCGGATATGGCCGCTATCGCCTGAAACCCGAGGTTGCAACACAACGTGCCGTTGCCGACTACTTCGCTACCCAAGAGAAGAACGACAAGAACGATCGCCTTTGCAATGCTTTGATGGGCCTCATCGACCAAGTGCTCTTCATTGAAGATCCCTACGAAAAAGGCAAATACCATCCGCGTATTTCAGCTCAATACACC
>CAZBBL010000001.1:0-38901 GCA_964490275.1 uncultured Barnesiella sp. | reverse complement strand
CACTCGACAGCGCTCGCTTCAAATATTTCTTGAGCCAAGCTCTCGGCGCTAACGCTAAAGAAATCGAAGGCATCGTAATCGGTGGCCACGGCGACACAACTATGATTCCGTTGACTCGCTTCGCTGCTTATCGCGGCGTGCCCGCTACAGAGTTCCTCTCTGAAGAAGCTATCGCTAAAGTAGCTGCCGACACAATGGTAGGCGGTGCAACCCTCACCAAACTCCTCGGCACATCAGCATGGTATGCTCCCGGTGCAGCTGCAGCTCAAGTTGTAGGTGCTGTGCTCGGCGACCAAAAGAAACTTATCCCCTGCTCAGCTTTGCTCGAAGGCGAATATGGCGAAAGCGATCTTTGCATCGGCGTTCCCTGTATCCTTGGCAAAGACGGTATCGAAAAAATCGTTGAACTCCCGCTCAACGACGCCGAAAAAGCTCTCTTCCACAAGAGCGCAGAAGCCGTCCACAAAACCAACGACGCTTTGGCAGGTGCTCTCTAATCATTAGCCCAACCCACTAATGAATAGCAAAAGCAAAAAACGATTGACAATTACAGTAGTGACCGTCGCCGTATTGATAGCGGCGGCGGTCTTCTGCTGTCGTCGTGCAGGCAAAGACCCCGTGCCCACCGGTGTGCAACACGTCACCACGTTTGAACAAATAGAGCGTGTCACCGACCATCTCACCGTCGTAGGCGTAGAGGTCGACGCAGCGTTGTTTGCCCAAGCCGCCAACGACTATGCCGGACGCGTAGAGTTTGTCACCGTCGACAAAGATAACTTCGATGTGATAATGCCCCTGGGCATCGACACCGAGGTGTTGCCGGTAGTGAAATTCATACTCGCCGGTGGCGCAAGCGACGAATGCTTGATGGGCGACATCTCCAAAGATGAGCTCTATCGCATGATCGACGAGCGCTTGGCTGCACAACCCTCCGAGGAATAATACCCCTCTACCCAACAATCACACCCCGCAAATATCACAATTGCAAACAATTAAAAAATAGTGACATTCTAATCATGAAAATCGTAAAATCATTTGTAGGAGCGCTCTGCGTAGCAGCTATGATGTCGCTGGCTTCATGCTCGGGCAAAGCCGACAGCCAAGCAGCTGACACCGATTCAGAGCAAGTAGCCGAAAATGGCGAAGCTACTGAGCAAGCGTCTACCGAGGCTCAAGAGATTTATGACGTATTGGCCGGCGAACTTGGCGAAAAACTCGCCTCAGACCAGCCTGTTGTTATTGACTTCAATGCCACATGGTGTGGCCCCTGCAAGCAGTTTACTCCCACCTTCTATCAGGCTAAGAGCGACTACGACGGCAAGGTGCAATTCCTCGAGGTTGATATCGACAAATATTCTTCTTTGGCCGAAAACTTCGGCGTAGAGTCTATCCCGATGGTTGTTTTAATCACCCCCAACGGCGAGATACAATCTAACGTAGGATTGATGTCTAAAGACGAATTTTATTCTTTCCTCGACAAGAATATCTAACGTATCTCTTTTGACGAAATTAATGAAGGCGAGCCCGCAATGGACTCGCCTTCGTTGTAACCTTTAGGTGGTTGTGAGAATCGTTGATTATTGACGACCTGAAACGGCTACGCTGCGGTCGATTTTGCTAACCAAGCCTTGGAGCACTTTGCCCGGGCCGAGTTCGACAAACTCTGTAGCGCCGTCGGCAATCATGTTTTGAACAGATTGAGTCCAACGTACGGGGGCTGTCAGTTGAGCAACCAAGTTGGCTTTGATTTCGGCGGGGTCGGTGTGGGGCTTAGCGTCTACGTTTTGGTAAACGGGGCAGATGGGGGTGTGGATGTCGGTGGCTTCGATAGCGGCAGCCAATTCGGCACGCGCAGGCTCCATGCAGGGAGAGTGGAACGCGCCGCCCACTTTGAGCTTCAATGCACGCTTAGCGCCGGCAACAAGCAGCTTCTCGCAAGCAGCGTCGATAGCTTCGATTTCGCCTGAGATGACGATTTGGCCGGGGCAGTTGTAGTTGGCACAAACGACAACGCCGTCGATGCCTGAGCAGATTTCTTCGACGGTAGCGTCGGGCAAAGCCAATACGGCAGCCATGGTAGAGGGCTTGAGCTCGCAAGCTTTTTGCATGGCTTGAGCACGAGCCGAAACCAGACGGAGACCATCTTCAAAGGCCATAGCGCCGGCAGCTACGAGGGCTGAAAATTCGCCGAGCGAGTGGCCGGCGGTCATAGAGGGTTGAAACTCGTCGCCGAGAGTTTTGGCGAGGATTACAGAGTGGAGGAAAATCGCGGGTTGGGTAACGCGAGTTTGACGCAAGTCTTCGTCGGTGCCTTCAAACATCAGGTCGGTGATGCGGAAGCCGAGGATTTCGTTGGCTTTTTCAAACATGTCGTGCGCTACGGGATTGGTGTCGTAGAGGTCTTTGCCCATTCCAACGAATTGGGCGCCTTGACCGGGAAACACAAATGCTTTCATAAATCTATAAATTATTATGATTGGTGATATCTCAGATTGGTTTTCGGGCGCAAAGTTACGAAAATGTTTTCACACTTTAAACATAATGCTTAACTTTACCCACGAAACGGCCGCCCCTGAGCGGTTGCCAAACAAACAGATTGTCAATCTTAAATCATTTATACAATATGCTTTCAAATCTTAGAGGCTGGGAATGGATTATAATCCTCGTAGTGATATTGCTGCTCTTTGGAGGCAAGAAGATACCCGAACTGATGCGCGGTTTGGGCAAGGGCGTCCGCAGTTTTAAGCAGGGGCTCCACGAGGCCGAAGATGAAATAAAGGCCGACGATAAAAAGGCCGACGACGATAAAAAATCGTAAGCCAACCAATCTGACGACTGCCGATGTCTGACGACGCTCAAGAAATGGGCTTTTGGCAACATTTCGATGTGCTGCGCTCGGTGTTGCTCAAGGTGGGCCTTGTCATAGCAGGGCTTGCCGTGGCTTTTTTTGTCTTTATGCCCGAGATTTTCGACGGCGTGATTTTGGCTCCGTGTCGTGGCGATTTCCCGCTGTATGCACTGTTTGACGCTATCGACGGCAGCGCCGCGACGGGCGATTTCCATGTCGATTTAGTCAACTATCAGTTGGCGTCGCAGATGTTCACCCATTTGTCGACCTCGTTTTATTTGGCGCTGGTGTTTGGCTTCCCGGTGGTTATCTACCTGCTGTGGGGCTTTGTCAAGCCGGGGCTGTATGAGCGCGAACGCCGCCATGCCACAAGGGCTTTCGTGGCGGGCAACGTGATGTTTTATCTGGGCGTGGGAGTCGGCTATTTCCTCGTGTTTCCGCTGACGCTGCGCTTTTTGGCTACTTACCAGCTGAGCGCGATGATACCCAACACGATTTCGCTCGACTCGTATATGGACAATTTTTTGATGATTGTCTTGGTGATGGGGGTGGTGTTTGAGCTGCCTCTGTTGGCCTGGCTGTTGGGGCGGATGGGGCTGTTGCGACGCAGCTTTTTTGCACGCTATCGCCGCCACGCTATCGTTGCACTACTGATTGCCGCAGCGCTGATTACGCCTACGGGCGACCCTGTGACGCTCTTTGTGGTGTTCATACCGCTATATGCGCTGTGGGAGATGTCGTCGCGACTGGTGCCGGCAGCAAAGTAGACAGCTGAGCAATTGCAGTTATTCACAAAATCAAAAATAATTACACACTATCTTATGTCAAACAAATTTTTAGCAATGGCTTTCGCAGCGACGGCGCTGGCGATGGTTTCGTGTGGAAAATCAGAACCGACCGACCGTTGGGACTTGGTCGAGTATATGGCTGTCCAAGAGGTTGGCAAAAACGGATGGGGCTTTTATGGCCCCGATGGCAAAATATATATGAGCGACGAGTTTGCCGAACGTCCGTCGGCTGTGGTTGGCGGTTGCTTCTCGGTAAATGAGAGCGAAGGGCTGTCGCTTTATGAGTTTGGCAAACGTCCGCGACTGTTGGCCGACGGGCTGACGGCTGTCGGCTATGTCCACGATGGGGTAGTGCCGGCTTGCTATCCGGGCGAACGTATCTGTGTGCTAAACGCCGACGGGTCGCGCCGCTTCACCATCATGCCTATCGACGGCAAGGAGGTAGTGATGGCCGGCGAGGCCTATAGCGATGGCTTGTTGGTCGTAGGCACGTCAGACTATAAGTTTGGCTATATCGATGTCGACGGCAACGTGGTGATTGAGCCTAAATATTCGTCGGCTCAATCGTTTTTGGAAGATTTGGCATTTGTCACAATCAAAGAAACCGAAGAGACGCAAACCAATTATATCATCGACAAGCAGGGCAACACGGTCTATAAGATGAAATCAGACAACGTAGGCACTACCTTGTATCGCTACGGCTATATCATCACCAAAGACGATAACGGCCGTTTGGCTTTTGTCGACAAGAAGGGCCAAGAGGTGTATCGCTGCCCGGCCGGCGTGTCGTATGTGAGCGAATACAACGACAAATATATAGTCTATGGCCTCAAAGACGGCGGTATGGGCGTGATGACATTCGACGGGACGAGCATCCTCAGTCCGAAATTCCACAACATCAGTTTGATGGACTACGACAAGTTTGTCACGTCGTCGCGTGCCGGCGGTGTCGAAATCTACAACGCCGACGGCAATAAGATTAAGAAAATCTATGGCTACACCCAAGCCATTTGGGCTAATCGGTTTGGCTTGGCTGTTTACAACGAGGAGGCAGACTATATAGCGTTTCTCGATCGCAGCTATCAATGTAGCAACAACCTGAAGTTTGCATCGGTAAACGGCGATTTGTCGTGTCGCGACGTCATCTTCTCTCAATATGAGGGCTTGGAGGATGAGAAAAGCGTCGGTGCGTTGGACGTCGACGCTGACGACAGCTGCGCTCCGGATAGTATTTAGACCCTTCGCCGCCTCGCTTCCCGGCTTGCTTCGGCAGGCCGGGGAGAGGGTGCGCCGATAGTTAAAATTTGATGGTTGTTGGGGGATATGGGTTAAAGTTGCTAAATTTGCAAAAATTTTAAGGAGTTTGCAATCGGGTCGGCCTATAATAGTGCAGCGCGGAAGATAGCGCGGTCGGCTCTGAAAGTCTTTTTTTTAGGTACAATACATATAAATAATATAAGGTAAAAAAAGTTATGAATTTTTCAGGAGCTCTCGACTTCAAACCGAAGTTGTTTTCGACCCTCCGCCACTACGACATGGCACGTTTCCGTGCCGATTTGATTGCCGGCGTGGTAGTGGGCATCGTGGCGTTGCCGTTGGCGATTGCCTTTGGTATTGCTTCGGGCGTGAACCCCACAATCGGTTTGATTACCGCTATCATCGGCGGATTTTTAGTGTCGGCCTTAGGTGGCTGCTCGGTGCAGATCGGTGGCCCTACCGGCGCATTTATCGTCATCGTCTACAACATTATTGCTACATACGGCCTCGAGGGGTTGGCAATAGCCACCTTTATGGCGGGGTTGATATTGGTGTTGATGGGCGTGTTTAAGCTTGGCACGGTCATTAAGTTTATTCCATACCCGATTGTGGTGGGCTTCACCGCGGGTATAGCGCTGACAATCTTCTCGACGCAAATCAAAGATTTCTTCGGACTGCAAATCGACAAGGTGCCGAGCGAGTTTCTGCCTAAATGGGGTGCATATCTGAGCAACTTGGGCAGCATCGATTGGCCTACGTTGGTGGTAGGCGTGGTGGCTTTGGCTATCATTATCGTCACTCCCAAGATTTCGAAGAAGCTGCCCGGCGCACTGATTGCTATCATTATCTCTACGGTGTTGGTGTGGATTCTCAACCAATTTACCGACACGTTTGTCGGCGTTGAGACTATCGGCAGCCGCTTCCAAGGTCTCTCGACAAGCATCCCCGAGCCTCACGGATTTTCGTTGGATATGGCTACAATCAACCAACTGCTCCCCTCGGCATTTACTATCGCCGTGTTGGGCGCTATCGAGTCGCTGCTGTCGGCTACGGTGGCCGACGGTATCACCGGCTCACGCACCAACTCCAATACCGAGCTTATCGGTCAGGGCGTGGCTAACATCGTAGTGCCTCTGTTTGGCGGTATCCCCGTTACCGGTGCTATCGCCCGCACGATGACCAATATCACCAACGGTGGCCGCACGCCTGTTGCCGGTGTGGTTCACGCCGTAGTGCTGCTGCTGATTTTCTTGTTCTTGATGCCTCTGATTAATCTTATACCGATGTCGTGTCTGGCAGCCGTATTGATTATGGTGGCCTACAACATGAGCGGTTGGCGCACAATCGTCGGCATCATCCGCACACCTCGCAGCGACGTGGCCGTGCTGCTGGTGACATTCTTCCTTACCGTCATCTTCGACCTTACTATCGCTATCGAGATTGGCTTGATGCTCGCCGTAGTGCTGTTCCTGCGCCGTGTAATGCAGAACACTCAAATCAAGGTGTATGGCGAACAGCTCGACGTGGCCGAGGGTACCGACTCCGACAATCACGAGGTGCTCGACGTGGCTCCCGGCGTGTCGGTCTACGAAATCGACGGCCCGTTCTTCTTTGGCGTGGCTACTAAGTTTGACGAGTTGATGCGCAACACGATGGTCGAAACGCCCAAGGTGCGCATCCTGCGTATGCGTAAGGTGTCGTTTATCGACGCTACCGGCCTCCACAACCTCGAGATACTCGTCAATTCTTCTCATAGCGAGGGTATCCACGTGGTGCTCTCGGGCGTTAATCCCGGCGTGCGTGCCACCCTGGAGCATGCCAACTTCGACAAACTCATCCCCGCCGACCACATTTGCGACCATATTACCAAGGCTGTAGCCATGGCTAATAGCATTGTCGCAGAGCTAAATAGCGAGGTTGAAATAAAAAAATAAGATAAAATTCACACTATAATACGCTGATAGATAGGTTTGTAAGCCCTTTTGGCAAATATTAAACAAAAAAAATCTCAAAAAATATTTGCATACAAAAAAATTTGCCTAACTTTGTAGCGTTTTTGAAGCACAAATTATTGTTTTATTATTAAATTCTTACAAAAATGAAAAAAGTATTTTTATCACTCGCTGTTCTCGCATGTGTAGCAATGGTATCTTGCAAAAAAGCTGATACTAACGTTGAAGAAGCTACTCCTGCTGAAGCTACTGAAGAAGTTGCTGAAGAAGCTGCTGCTCCCGTTGAAGAAGTTGCTGAAGAAGCTGCTCCCGCTGAAGAGCAAGCTGAAAACGCTGAAGCTCCCGCAGAGGAAGCTCCCGCTCAAGCTTAATAGCGAGTCAAGACAAGCTAATAAAGACCGGACGTCCTCAGGATGTCCGGTTTTTTTATCGCCATGGCCGCAAGTCGCATAAGACTTGCGGCCATGATGTAGGGGCGTGATTTATTTCGCCCGAGAGTCGCGTGAGCGACGATAATAGTTTGGATTATAGGCGTTTGATGGTGGCGGGCGAAATGAATTTCGCCCCTACAAACATGGCGGTATCTTTGTCTGGCGACGACGGCTTCATTAATAGTGGATGCGTCAACGAAAATAAATTTCGCCCTACAATAAGGTTGGTGTTTTGAAATGCGAAGCGCCGACCC
Organism: uncultured Barnesiella sp.; assembly: GCA_964490275.1. Lineage (GTDB taxonomy): Bacteria > Bacteroidota > Bacteroidia > Bacteroidales > Muribaculaceae > JAGBWK01. Next base: position 31,371 of record CAZBBL010000001.1, on the reverse strand, counting down.
GGGATGGCGGGACGGCGCTTGTATGTGGTTGATGGATTGGGATGATGCGAGATTAGATGCGGGCGTCGATGGCTGAGGCGATGCGGCCGAAGATTTCGTCGATTGAGCCTGTAGCGTGGATGGGGCAGTAGCAACCTTCGTTGACGTAAAATTCGCGTATGGGGAGAGTTTGGTTGTGATATACGTCGAGGCGTTTTGTGATAGTCTCGAGATTGTCGTCGCTACGACCTGATTGCTCGCCACGTTTGATGAGGCGGTCGATGAGTTCTTGCTCGGGTACTTCGAGGCCAACTACAGCGTTGATTTTGAGGCCACGTTGGTTGAAGAATTTTTTGAGTTCTTCGGCTTGGTTGATTGTGCGGGGGAAACCGTCGAGGATGAAACCTTTGGCGGTAGCGGTGTTTGCGTCGATGACGTCGGCAAGGATGTCAAACATCAGTTGGTCGGGGATGAGTTGGCCTTTAGAGATGTAAGAGTCGGCGATGCGTCCGAGTTCGGTGCCGTTTTTGATGTGACCGCGCAGCAGGTCGCCTGTGGAGATATGAAACAGGCCGTATTTTTCGATGAGGATTTCGCTTTGTGTGCCTTTGCCGCTACCGGGGGCACCGAAGATGACAATATTAATCATAATTGAGTGTCGGGTTAAAATAGATGCAATATTAAACTGATTTTTGGCCACGGCGACGCGGAGTCGGCAGTGGTGGTAAGCAGTTTTCCGACGGTATCATGCTTTAGGGTATTGATGGTTTGGTCGCAATGGGGAGGGAGATTAGTCTTTGTTCTCTTTGAGAGCGTAGATGTCGGGGAGGTTGCGAGCCATGCCGTCGAGGTCGAGGCCGAATCCGATGATAAATTTGGAGGGGATTTCGAAACCTACGTAGTCGGGTTTGACGTCGACTTGAAGAGCTTCGGGCTTAAACAGCAGGGTAGCTACTTTGATTTCGGCGGGTTGATGAGCGTTGAGGGTTTGCAACAGGCGTTGGATGGTGTTGCCGGTGTCAACGATGTCTTCGACAACGATGACGGTGCGGTCTTTGATGTCTTCGCTAAGGCCGATAACTTCTTTTACGACTCCGGTAGAGCCCATACCTTCGTAGCTTTTGAGGCGGATGAAGGAGATTTCGGCGTCGATGTCGACGGCGCGGAAGAGGTCGGCAGCAAATGGGAAAGCACCGTTGAGGACGCATAAAAACAGTGGCTTTTTGCCGGCGCAGTCGTGTTTGATTTGCTCGGCGAGCACTTTGATACGGTTGTCGATTTTCTCGCGTTCAATGTATGGCTCAAATGTGAGCCCGTTGTAGGTCACTTGTTTCATCGTCTGAAAATTTGTGCAAAATTAGCGAATGATTTCGAGAGATGAAAGATAATAGGCTAAGTTTTTTTGTGAACACCAAAAAAATCTGTAATTTTGGATTTTCATTGCGGAGGGCAAGTAAAGGATTTGCTATCGCAGAAAAACAATAATATGAAGATATTTACGACCAACGAGATACGTCAGATTGACAAATATACAATCGAGAACGATGGAGTGTCGGCGATGGAGCTAATAGAGCGCGTGGCCGAGGCTGTCGCAGCCGAGATACAGGCGCGGTGGCGTCCGTCGAAGCCGGTGATGGTGTTTGCCGGGCCGGGCAATAATGGCGCCGACGCTCTGGCGGTGACGCGATTGCTTGCCGAGCAGGGTTTCAGATGCCACGTCTACTTGTTTAATATCGGGGGCAATAAGTTGTCGACCGAGTGTGCAGCGTGTCGCGATATGTTGCGCGATATGCCGCAAGTAGGTATGACCGAGGTAATCGACAATTGTATGATGCCCGATTTGCAGCGCAATTTGCTGATTATCGACGGATTGTTTGGATCGGGGCTGCGCGAACCGTTGAAGGGTGGGTTTAGCTACCTGGTGCAGCGTATCAATGAGGCTCACGCTACGGTTGTGTCGATAGATATACCTTCGGGCTTGGCCGGCGATTGGAATCCGACGCTGATAAGCCGCGATGTGGTTCACGCAACGCTGACGATGGCAGTGCAGTTTCCGCGTCTGTCGTTTTTCATATCAGACAATGCCGAGCTTATCGGTGAGTGGAAGACTGTCGACATCGGCTTGAGCAAAGCCGCTACGGCCGATATCCGTTCGCGTTTTTATTTGGTGGAGGATATCGACGTCTATCGCTATTTGAAGCCTCGCAAACCGTTTTCAACGAAGGCCAATTATGGGTCGGCTATCATTTATGCCGGCAGCTATGGCATGATGGGAGCGGCGCTGCTGGCAACGCGCGGTGCGCTGCGTGCCGGAGCCGGTAAGGTGACGGTAGAGTCGCCCAAATGTGGCTTTAATATCTTGCAAACGGCTGTGCCTGAGGCGCTTTTTAGCCACAATCCCGGTGAGCTGGTCATCGAGCGCATACAGCCTTCGCGCCACTACGACGCAGTGGCTATCGGCCCGGGTATCGGTGTGAGAGAGCAAACGATACGTGCGCTTGAGGAGTTTTTGTCGACGACCAAGACTCCGGTGATTCTCGACGCCGATGCGTTGAATTGTATTGCCTCGAAGCCGTCGTTGCTCAATCTGATACCGGTATTGTCGATTATCACGCCCCATGCCGGAGAGTTTGACCGCTTGTTTGGCTCGCACGCCGGCGACGAAGCTCGCTTGCGCAAGGCTGTAGAGATGGCGCGTCAATACAATATCTTGATAGTTTTGAAGAGCCACTACACGGCGCTGGTACGTCCCGACGGCAAAATATTGTTTAATTCGTCGGGCACACCGGCTATGGCTACGTGTGGCAGTGGCGACGTGCTTACCGGTGTCATTGCCGGTATGCTCGCTCAGGGCTATCCGCCCGAGACGGCTGCGCTGATTGGTGTCTATGTGCATGGCTTGGCCGGCCAGTTGGCAGCTGAAGATCATGGCACCTACGGCACTACCGCCGGCGATATCGCCGACAATGTAGGCCGTGCCATCAAGGCTATCATGGAACCCAACTAAACATTCTCGACTATTGCTATATATGAAAAGACTACTGATAATGTCGGCTTTGGCAGTCGTCGCTATTGGTGCTACGGCGCAATCAACCAAGCAATTGGCTGCGTCGAAGGCCAACGACTATGGCGTCGTCTATACGCTGCCAAAAACTGCCGTCGATGTCACTATCGAAGCGCAAATCACCGTGCGTCAGCCCGGCGAGTTTTATAAATATGCCAAGAAATATCTCAATATCGACAATCCGATAACGGCGCCGTCGGTTACGGCCGATATCGTGTCGGCTACGGTGACTACTCACGGTGTTGCCGATCAAGAGCAGCGCTATTTGGTGACGCTCAAAGGTGGCTATGCGCCATATCTCGTCGTCGGCGACGATAATTTGCCGTTGGCTATCAATACCGAGCGCACTTATCAGCCCGCTGCGGTGGCTCTGCCTCAAGCCAAGAAGGCCGAGCCGACGCCCTTGGAGACCGATGCTGCCCGCCAGGTAATCACCGAGGAGATGTTGCAAAGCAATTCGTCGGCCAAGAGGGCCGAGCTGGCAGCTCAACAGATTTACAACCTTCGTCAAAGCCGCACCGACCTCATCACCGGTCAGGCTGATGTGATGCCCCCCGACGGTCAGGCTATGAAAATCGTCATGGACAATATCAATGCTCAAGAGCAAGCTCTGATGGCGATGTTTGTTGGCACCACGTCGGTAAGCACCGATGTGCGCACCTTCACGTATATGCCCGACGGCGACGTGGCCGACTATGTGATTGCTCGCATTTCGGCTGTCAACGGTATCACCGGTTCAAATGACCTATCGGGCTTCCCGGTATATATGTCGATGACCGAAACCGAGCGTGGCGAGCTGCCACTGACCGACAAGGGTACGCCGCTGCCATTCCCCAAAGGGGGCGTGGCATATTGCATCCCCGGCAAGGCTCGTATAGATATCACTTCGCAAGGCCGCACGTTGGCGAGCAGCGAAGTAGAGTTGTCGCAACTTGGTGTGGTCTACGGCATGAATCCGGCAAGCTTCACCGACCGCAAAGCGCCTATCTATTTGATTTTCAACCCGGCCACCGGCGCTATTGCTACCACCGGTCCGGCAACGGTAGCTGCGCAATAACAATAGATTACCCCATAAACGACCAAGGGCAGCGCTATGGTTGGCGCTGCCCTTGGTCGTTGATATATAGCGATAGATGATGGTGCTTGTGGGGAGGGATGTCAGGCGTCGGGGAACGGGTCGTAGGTTTGCAATTTCCAGCTTGGGGCGAGGAAGATGTGCATACGTATGAGACGTTGCTTGACGAAGCTGCCGGCTTTGAGGTAGATTAGCAGCAGGCGTTGGCTGAATGTGGACTTGGCTTTTTGCGGTTCGTAGCGCACAGAGTCCATCAGGCCTTCGGTGTGTGGCTCCATGTTGCAATACCGGAGTATGAGTTCGCGCTTAAACCATTTGTTGTAGGTCCCCTTATGCCAAGGCTTTTCGGGACGAGAGAAGTGGATAATCACCGGGTTTGCCAACACTTGAAGCTGTCCGGGGAAAATCTCTTTTCGGTTGCTGAAGGTGAAGTAGTTGTATTGGACGTTGAATGTCATGGGCAGACGTTTGATGTCGTTCCAAAGCCGTTGGTTGATGGCATCTTGGTCGGGATAGAGGTAAGTGTCGGCATTGTTGTCCATAGCCTTAATCAGTTTGGCGCTTAAATCCATTTGTCGCCAAAGACCGAGGTTGATAAGCATCACGCCGGAATTGATATAGCCAAGGTCGGCGTTGTCGACGATGCCGATACGTTCGATTTCTTTTGAACAGTTTATTTCGGTAACGGCGCCTAAAACGTAGTCGCCGAGGTCGTATGTCCAAATTTGCATGAGCGAGCGGCGCACAATGATGTCGATGTCGAGATATAAGACGCGGTTGAGGTTGGGGAGCAGCTCTTGTAGCAAGAATCGGTAGGCTGCAGATTTGTTCCATCTCGAGGTTTTAAGAATAGGCAAGTCGAGTTTGTCGATATCTTGTTGCGTGATAGTGTGAATCGAGATGTGGCGGTTGAACGCTGCGGCAAGCGTGTCGAGCTTTTGGCGGTTTTCTTGAGAGATGTCGTCGGTGATGATGTTGATGTCGAGCTCTTCGTCGCGGTTGGAGTCGAAGATTGATTTCAACGCCATGTGCATCATCGGCACACCGCGGTTGTCGCTACACATGGCGATAGATATGCACGTGCTTATGTTGTCAGCGTTAGACTTACTTGCCATAAATGCGTTTTTTTATGCGTTCAATGCTAAATATGGACGAAAGAAATAGGTGACCAAGACGAGGATGAATGCGTGTGAGTCGAGAGAAAATGGAGGGGATGCCGGTGTTGAGCTGGGCGTGCCATTGGTTGATTGGCATTATTTGGGGAATGTCGCGAAGGATGGCCTTCAACAGGCTGTATTTGTGGCGCTTGGGGCGATTGCCGGCGCGATAGATGCTATAGATTTCGATAAGGATGTCGAAGGCATAGCCGTGGTAGGCTTGTGCTAACAGCTCTTGGCGCGATTGCTCGGAGCATTGGAGGTTGGCGTAGGTATGAGTAAGCACGTCGCGATTGGTCGAGAGTGTGTACCAAAAATAGTCGCCATAATATTTCGACGTCAGGTTTTGGCCGTTGAAAATATAGTTGTACAACACCAACGAGTAGGTTGAGATTTTCTTGCAACGGCTGAATACGAGTGTATTGAAATGGCAATCTTCGAGGAATCGGAGCGAGTTGTCGTAGCGAGCGCCGTTGAGAAAGTCGACGGAGTAGACTTTAGCCCAGGGGTGGAAGTTGCCGTAGATGACGCGGAAAAAGAGATCTAAATCGCGGTCGGTATAGGTTTTGTCGTCGAAGATAACTTGAGAGGCTACGCCCGAGCGTGCTACGCGGTTGTAGCTGAAGATAGCTACGTCGGGGTGGTTGGCGTCGTCGCAGATGTCGTAGATTTTGACAAGGGTGTCGGCATTGATATAGTCGTCGACGTCGATAAACATCAAGAAGCGACCGCGGGCCAAGTCCATGCCGGCGTTGCGCGCCGACGACGGACCGCCATTTTCTTTGGCAATGAGTGAGATTTGTTGGGGGTAGCGCGAGGCGAAATCGCGCAGCAGCGCCGGAGTGTTGTCGGCCGAACCGTCGTCGACACAAATCACTTCGGTGCGCGAACAATCGTTGTCGACAACGACGCTGTTGAGGCAGCGCTCGATGTAGGCCGAGGCGTTGTAGCAGGTGATGACAATAGATAGCAGCGGCGATTGGATGCCGGCAGTTTGTATTATAGCCATTGTAAGACGGTAATGTGAATGAGGTGCTTAAACGCTTGTCGGAGAACAAGTTTTAGGCATTAAGCAGCCGGTTGAAAAGCTCGAGCCAACGGTCGGTGATAGCGTCGGGCGAGAATTGTTTTGACCACTCTATGGCGTCGGTAGACATGGCTTGGAGCTGAGAGGGGTCGGCCTCGAGGCGGTTGATGGCGTCGGCAAACGCCGTTGCCTCGAAGGGGGTTGGTATTTTTAGACCGACGCTGCCGTTGGGGATGACGTCGGCGCAAGCCGTAAACGAATTGAGCACTACGGGCACTACGCCACGGCTCATGGCTTCGATGATGACGAGGCCAAAGCCTTCGTATTGCGATACCATCAAAAGTATCGAGGCATGGTCGTAGTAGGGCGCCGGGTCGGCATATCCGACAAACTCTACGTTTGTGAGCCGTCGTTGGGCAAACTGTTTTTTCAGTGAGTCGAGGTCGGGGCCGTCGCCGACGATGGTGAGGTGGCGTGCCGGGTTGGCGGCGAGCAATAGCTGCCAGATGTCGACCAAGCGCGACACACGTTTTTGATTTTCTTCGACTCGACCTACATAGATAAAGCCGTTGCGCTCGGCTATCGGGCGGATTGAGGAGGTCTGGGCGATGCAGAGCGGGTTGCCCAGAGCCGACAATCGAGAGCCGTCGTTGTCGTGGATAAACTGCTTAAATATGGGGACGAAACTGTCAGACAACACCGTAAACCAATCGCTGTGGCGATAGACATAGCGCAGCGACAGCCGAGTGGCGGTGGTCGCAGCCCATTTTTTCAGGCGTAGCAGCGGGAGAAACCCGTTGCGGGCTTTGATAGCCATGTCGGCGCCTTGGATGCGCGTGTTGCCGTCGGGCTTGTTGTGGAGCACGCTGACGAGGCGGCAGTTGGTGCCGCGACGAGCGCGATTGATGAAGCGATTGACATACCAAGGCAAGGCCCATTGGTTGATGATGATATCGGTATGCTCTTGGCGGAGGATGTCTCTGAACTCTTGAAGGTTGCTGCGGAGTTTCACCGGAAATTTGAGGCTATAGAGCTTCACTGCCGGGTTGAGCTCTTTGGCAGCGAGTTGTGGCATCGGTTGCTCAAACGATACGATTGAGACGCTATGGCCGCGAGCAGCCAGCCGGTTGGCCAGCAGTGTCGACACGCTTTCGACGCCGCCGACATTGGGATAGCGCCCCATTATAAACAGTATGTTAAGCTTACGACTATCCATTACGATGAGAGTGGAGTCGGAAAGAGTTAGATGTCCTTCCAAGAAATGATTTTGTGTATACCTTCTTGTCGTAGCTTGGTTGAGAAGTCGATAATGTCGGCGAACTCGTATTGCCGCCATCGCTCAGATTTGCCTGGATGGATGCCAATTTCAATTGTTGCGTTGTCGGGTAGACGGTTCATAATGGATAGAATAGAGTCGGCCCAACCGATATCCATGTTATGGGCGCTCATATAGAAGTAGTCGGGATTGTGGAAGTTGCGGGATAGATTGTGCTTGAAGTATTTGTTGAGCCAATAGTTGGGAGATGTTTTGCTTGGTTGCTTGATAAAGATATTTTGTACGCCACGTACTCGTCTAATTGGTAAGCCATTTATGTTTAGTTGCTTAAATGCACCTGAAATAGATGGAAATTTATGTAGATGGCCGTGACTGTCGAGGTGTGTCAAATCGATACCGGCACTTTTAACGAGGTCGATTTGAGCCTGAGACTCGGCTATAATTTGCTTAATTGACAGTTTATGGAGGAGTGCAGCTTTTCGGACATCGTTGGAGGGGAGGAATGTGCCTTGGTCATTGACGAGGGATGGTATTTTGTCGGGAGCTAGTATTGGCTTGAGGTTGTCGACATAAACCAGGTGTACGCCATAGCTAAATTGCGGATTGCGACGGGCGAAGTCGAAAGCAGCTTTAGAGGATTCGCAATTTGCCATTATAGAGCAGCTCGATAGGGCGCCAAGTTTAAAGCATTCGATAGTGGCGTCGAGAGTATCTTGATTGAAGCCGAAATCGTCGGCGTGCAGAATTACTTTCATAATTTAGTTGAGAAGAGTATCGCTGGCGGCTAAACGTATGCGCCAATTGTTAATATCTTTCAAACGGGGATCCTTGTTGCCTTTAAATTTAAAAGCAGCATTGGCGGTACCGATGCCGATAAACAGCCACTTGCGTAGACTATGTGAGATCGTTTTATCGGTTGTAGCATAAACGATGCCGTCTACGTCTGGGCTGAAGCTGTCAATGGCAAGTAGATAGATGTCTTTTTCAGATAGCTGAGAGTCGGAGGCGATACCCCATTCCATTACAGAACCGAGGGTGACGTTTTTAAAACCGCGGCCACTTGCTTGCTCGTAGAATTGCTCTTTTGTAAGAAAGAAGCCTTCGGTTTTGTTGCCCTTCTTTATCAAGAAAAGACGTTTTATGCGTGGCTGTTCGGTGAATTTATATTTTAAGCACCATTCAAACCATTCGCGGTCGTGATATTCGGTGAATGGGTGAGCGTCGGCGTTGACAATATCAATAACATCTTGTGGCACTGAATCGACCTGCTTGATTGTATAATCGTTGCGACAAAGGCGGTTGCTTAGTCGTAAGATATAGCGGTGTAGCCATAGAGCTGCGTTCCCAATCCAAACGATTGGCATCACAATATCGCTTTGGGTGTGGAATAATGATTTGACCACGCTTTTGCAATTTTTGAGATATATCATGCGCGGATACTCAAAAATGGTGTATTTCAAGGCGTGGTATAGTCCCATGGCCATGTGGGAGATGCCTGAGAAATAACATTTCTTTGATGGATGAATGCTTGATATGGTCATAAATAGTTCGCCACCAATGTTTTCCTTGCGGTAGCCTTCGTGGGCAAACAAGTAGGAACCGTTTTGCACGATACTAATTTCGCCATCGATTTTTATGCGTCCGCTATATGGGTTGGTGCATCCAATGACAGTGTCATCGTCTAAAGCCAAGATTTGACAAACTTCGTCTGGCTGAAAGCCTGAAGGATTATGCAATAGAGCATCTTTCATTTCGGGGCATAATGACGAAGCGATGTGGTAGGGGTCTGAAAAGTTAATATTGGCTCCGTGAATTAATTCTTTGAATGTAAGGTTGTAGAAATTGATCATTATCGGTCTTTTAGTAGGAACGGTTTGCCGTGTCCGGGATAAATCATAGTATCACCGTGATATAAGCTTAATATCAAATCAACACTTTCTTGATAAAGCTTTTTGCTGCCATTATGCTTGTTGATATAGGGTTTGTATTGCATAATGGTGTCACCCGAGAAAAGCATGTTGTCGATGTCGATACACATAGACCCCATGCTGTGACCTTTAGTGTCGATTAATTTGATTGTATGGTCTCCCCAAACCAAGTTCCATGCGAGTTGTTCGGCAGTAATGTCAACTCGTCTGACTTGGTAAGAATAGTTGTCTCGTTCGTAATAGAGCTTAAAGTATGCATTCCCGGCATTAGGAAGATTGTTTTTGCATTCATTGGTGCTAATAACCTTAGCATTGAATTTTGATAAAAGAGCATTTACGCCCCAAGTGTGATCTGTGTGCTCGTGTGTCAGAATGATATAATCAAGTGTGAGCTGTTGATTATATATAAATTCGATTTCTCTTGTCGAGAATTCGCTCGCCGGGTCGATAATGATGCATCTGTGAATTTCATCGTCCCAAACAATGTAACAGTTTGATGACATCAATTCGTTAATGAATCTTTCGATATGTATCATGCTTAGAAATATAATACCATTCCACCCCAAGTATATCCTAAACCTTGAGCAACTGAAAGAACTTTCATGCCTTTGCGCAACGAGCCGTCTTCTAATGCCAGGCATAGCGCAATAGGAATTGTAGACGACACGGTGTTGCCAACATTTGTAATGTTTACATAGTATTTTTCAGGGGCTATTTTGAGCTTCTTACGCTCGAGCTTAGCGAGAAATAAATTGGCTTGATGGTATACATGTAAATCGATATCGTCTAAGCATAAACCGTTTGCCGATAATACATTAGATACGAGACGAGGTATGCTCTCGATGGAGTAGTTGAGTATCGCAGGGCCATCCATGTATAAATAGTCTGACGAATGAGGATTTCCATACTCATCAAACGAAAGGTCGTTTAGTGGCTTGGGATAGCGAGCACATCCTGATTTTACGATTAGATTTTCTGCGCCATTCCCATCTGTCCCGATAATGAAGTTGCCTATCTTTGCAAAGCCATCAGTACTAATTAGGGTCGCAGCAGCCCCATCGCCAAAGATGGTGCGGTTGCTCTTATCTTTGGGATGCATATATTTGGAATAAGTTTCAGCAGTGAGCAATAGTACGTTTTTGGCTTGCCCGGCTAAAATAACTGCTTTTGCTAACGAAAGGCCGGTGACAAATCCGGAGCATCCGAGAGCGACATCTATGGCAACGATATTAAAACTTAGGCCAAGACGTTTCTGAATTGTACAGGCTGTTGTAGGAAGGTGATAGTCGGGGCTTTGAGTGACAAAGATAAGGTAGTCAATCTCAGCTCTATTGACTGAATAATCGACAAACAGTTTTTCGGCTGCTCCAATAGCTAAGTCGCTGGCGGTTTCACCATCAGCCGCGATATGACGTTTTGAGATTCCAATTTTTTTGTCGATTTTTTCAACAGACCATTCAGGGAATTCATTGGCAATAGTTTCATTATCCAAAATAGCGGATGGTAGGTAATAGGATAATGCTTTAATATATGCGTGCATATTACATTTCAGATAAGGGAAGTATTTGACAATCGGCGATGTTTATCAATACTGTGCCATAGGCAAATCCTGCTCCGATGGCATTCATCAGTACAGAATTGTTTATATGAATTTTGTCGCGATTTTCAACCATACAAAGTGGTATAGAAGTGCCGGCTGTATTGCCATATTTTTGAATTGAGTGGAGTATTTTGTCGGGATTTGCTTTTGCCTTCTTAGCGATATAATTAGACATAAAATTATTTGCTTGGTGAAAGGCATAAACGTCAATTTCATCGATTCCTTTATTGGCAAAGGCAAGTAGCTTCTTTATATCTTTGGGTAGGACTGAAATGGCGAAGCTAAACACGTCTTCGCCGACCATATTAATTTGTTCGAGGCTACGAATCGAGCCATCTTCATGCTTGGTCATTTTTAGAGTCTCTTCAGAAGAAGGTATTCTACCCCCCCCGGCAGGGAGAATAACCGAATTAAGATTTGAGCCATCGCTATTCATTGAGAAGAAGCTTTCGCCAAACTGTTGCCCTTTCCCGATTACAGCTACAGTGCCGGCATCGCCCAAGAGCTTGCCGGTGCCTTTATCTTGTAGTGAAATCATATGAGATAATGTCTCTCCGACCATAATCATAACATTGTTTATGTCGGGATGTTGGAGAAAAGAGTAAGCCATTAACAACCCGTGTATAAAGCCGGAACAAGACATATTTACATCATATACGATTATGTCTTTGCTTAAACCGAGTTTGTGCTGAAGAATAACAGATGTGCCCGGAATTTTATAGTCAGGACTTTGGCTAATAAAAAACAGCGCATCAATATCTGAACGAGCGATAGAGGTCTCATTAAAGATTTGTAAGGCTGACTTTTCGCAAAGGTCAGAAGCACAAACATCTTTGTCGGCAAAACGCCGTTGCTCAACGCCGGTGGCAGCGATAAATTTGTCGAGCTCCTCCTTAGAGTAATAGTCAGTTAGGGAGTCGGTCTTTACTATAGTATGTGGTACGGTAGCGCTTATGGCTTTAATACCTATATCTTTGAATTTTAAAAGGGCCATAACAAAAATTACATTAGACAGTAACCACCGTCAATTAAAAGATTGGTACCGGTTACCCATGATGAAGCATCAGACAGTAAGTAGATTGCTCCGTAGGCTATATCTTCAGGTGTGCCTACGCGTTTAAGCGGATAACGTCCATACATGGTTTCTTCGAGTTGTTCTTTTGAGAAGATGGTATTGCTTAAATTCAGGATATTGGTGGGGACGAGGCCCGGACAAATAGTATTGACTCGAGTACCGAGTGTAGCTAATTCAAATGCTGCTGTTTTGGCGAATCCGGCTAAAGCGCCTTTTGTCGCTGAATAAGGAGCTTCTCCTGTATTCGCGATAAAAACTCCCGAGATTGATGCAATGAAGACGATAGAAGATCCCTTTAGGACCTTCTTTTTTTTGAGAAGTCCGGATGTCAGAAGGATTGGGGCGATTTCGTTGACATTGATTATTTCTTCGATTAACTCACGCTTAATGTTTTTGACAGGGCAAATTTTAGGGATTCCGGCGCTGTGAACAATACCATTGAGTTGAGGGCAGGCATCAATAAGAGTGTCAATCCCTTCTTGATTAGATAAGTCGGCCACGACAGATTGGTGTCCGACGCCTTCAAGCATAGATATTGTTTCGGATAATCGTTGATTATCACGGCCATTAATGATCAATGTAGCTCCCAATTTAGAGCACTCTACGGCAATGCCTCGTCCGATGCCGGACGAGGCTCCCGTAATGAGGATGGTTTTACCTTCAAGAGAAAAAGGATTGTATGCCATTATTTACTTTGAACGAGATTGTACAAATCTTCTATTGTGGTGCAATTGCGTATGTCTGCACCGGTGAGACTTTTGTCGAATTCGTCATCAACCATAGCGATGATTGAAAGGGCGGTCAGCGAGCTCCATTCTTCGAAGCTTTTGAACTGAGCGTCGGCAGTAAAAAGGTCCTGGGGTGTTTCTTCAAATTCTTCGGCAAATCTTGCCACAAATTGGTCTAATGTCATAGATAAAAATTTTTATAGATTTGTAAAATGTTTATTATTTATAGCTCAGGCTTGAATGAATAGTCTCTGACAATGCCTTTGTATGATGGGACGTTGACGATAGAATCGACTTTTAAATTAGGATACATACGCCTTACGATTTTTTGCAGTGTATCGTCAGTGCCACATTCATAGAATTCGCGCACGCCGTCTTTTGCCATGTTGTTGGTGATGTCTGTCCATTGAACAGGATAAGTCATCAACTTTATTTCGTTTTCTAGCAGCTCATTGGGGTCGGTATGAGGCAATCCGTCTGCATCTTGATAAACCGGTATGCGAGGCGTGTGCCAAGTAAGTTTCATGAGTTCTTGGCCGAGGATCCGTCCTTCTTCAACCGAATTTGGGGAGTGGCCGACACCTTTTTGTGGTAATACGAGAGCACGTTTAGCTCCTTGCTCTTTCAATATTTTGCAGGCTTTTTTTACAGAAGCGCGGCCTCCGGTCACGACTAACTGGCCGGGGCCGTTGTAGTTGGCAATGTAAAGATTCTCGCCATCCTCATCGCTCACTCTGTTGAGTACTTGCTGCACTTGTTCTTCGGCGATACCAATGATTGCGCCCATAGCGCTGGGGTGTTTCTGGAATGCTTCGTAAAATACCTGCCCACGTGTCTTGATGAAGGGTATTGTTTCCTCAAATGATAGAGCGCCTGCGACTACAAGAGCGGCGTATTCACCAAGCGAGTGTCCGGCGGTGAAATCAGGCACGATATCGGTTTGAGACATAGCGACGGCAACCTCATAAATAAAAATGCCCATTTGCGTATAGCGAGTATCCATGAGTAAATCCTCATTAGCGGAAAATAGGATATCACTGAATCGTTCGCCGAGGATGTCGTTAGCTATTTCAAATATGGCTTTGGCTTTTGGGAAATTGTCGTAAAGATCTTTCCCCATATGCTCTTTTTGAGTGCCTTGGCCTGGAAATAGAAAAGCTTTCATTGTATTTTATGATAAAATTTTGCGTAGTTTGATGAATTTTGCCGGATTGCCCCCGACGACTGTCCATGGGGCTACGTCTTTAAAAACGGCGGCTCTGGCACCGACGACAGCACCTTTGCCAATGGTAACACCCATGCCGATGTAGGCATCTGCGGCCACCCAAGCTTCATCTTCGATGATTATTGGTGCGGTGATAAGCGTATGATCCTTAGAGCTTATATCGTGAGAGGCTGTGCAAAGATAGGTGTATTGCGACACTGTAACGTTGTCGTGTATTATTACCGGGGCTACGTTATAACAATTGACCTTAGAGGCTATGCAAGCATTTTTGCCCATTATGAGATTGGGCGGATAGTATATACGAGCCGAATTGTGGATGCCGGCCGTAGAAGCTATTTTGGCGCCAAACAATCTCAATAGAAATCGTTTCCATCCATTGCCTACTTGTCGAGGAATCCACCGCGCTAATAGCGTCCATGTGATGGCCCATAGCAAGCGTATGAGCTTGTGCTTGAAGCTGAGGTGGTTTTGATATTTAGATGATTTTGATGGTTGCATAGCAAATATTTGTAGAGAGATTTGTATTGTCAATCATTACGGTGAGAGTGGAGCCGGAAAGAGACGAGTTCGGCCACTTTGTAGGGGTAGCGAAGTAGGTCGAACATGTAGCCCGAGCGGACGTGGTTTTTGCGGTAGGCGCGTATATGGTCGTTGAGGATTGAGCGATGAGAGGTGAGGCCCGATGTTGAGGCACCTCCCGAGCGCATGGTGACGAAGTTCATTGGCAAGTATTTGCAGCGAGCTTTGCCTACGTAGATGATGCGCAAGAGGTTTTCGAAGTCGGCGGCCACTTTGAAGCTTGTGTCGAAGTCGCCATGAGTTTCGTAGAGCTGTCGGCGACAATAGAATGAAGGGTGGGCGGGCATGAAGCCCATTCTCATTTTCCAGCGTCGGAAGGCGTCGGAGCTGTAGTAGCGTACGATGCGCGAAGTGTCGGTCGGGTCGGTGTACATGATGTCGCCATAGACGGCATCGATGTTGGCGTCGGAGTTGAAGGCGTCGACGATACGTTGGAGCACGTTGTTGCGTGTGAAGAAGTCGTCGGAGTTGAGGATGCCGACGATGTCGCCCGAGGCGGCTGCGAGGCCTTTGTTCATGGCATCGTAGATGCCGTGGTCGGGTTCGCTGATGAGGCGAAGGCGTCCGTTGTAGCGGTCGGAGAATGATTTTACAATCTCGACGGTAGCGTCGGTAGAGGCGCCGTCGACGATGATGTGTTCCCAATCGGCATGAGTTTGGCTGAGCACGCTTTTGATGGTGTCAGCGATGGTGCCGGCCGAGTTGTAGGCTGCCGTAACGATTGAAATTTTCATAATAGTCAGATAGGCGCGTCGGTGCGAGCGTTGGGTGAGACGTTTATTTTAGGAGAGGGGTTGATGTTTGATAAGTTTTCGTTTCAAGAAGCGTTTGCAGTCTGACGTGCGTTTTTCAAAAAAGAAGTAGATTATATAGGATGATAAAAGTGCGATTGCGAGCCATAGTAAGTAGAGAGCTATGGACGAGAGAGAAATCTCGGCAGATTTGGGTGCGCCGAAATGCTCGAGCAGCCTCAAAATTGGTACGTGGACGAGGTAGAGCGTATAGGAGAATGCTGCCAAGCGAGTGCCGGAGCGCTCAATGAGTTTGCCCAAACGAAGTCGGGGCTGGCTGAGGGTGAGTTGCTGTATGAACAAGCATGAAGCCAAGGCAAACAATATCTCGACGGTTTTGGGGTTGATTTGAGAGATATATTTAGTAATGCCGACCTCAAATTTCGACCCGCCCGAACATTGTATGGCTACCGACATTGCGATAGTGGCTAAAAACGAGAGGTAGAGCACGGCACGATTGCGTTTGCGTGGCATCACTAAGTAGGCCATGGCTCCCATCAGCCATATAAAAATATAGTGGGCCGAGAGCTTGGTGAAAACCATGAATACAACGATGAGAATGAGCGCTGCGTACCCCCCCCGTTTGTAATGACCTGATTTATAGCTGATTAATAATGTAGCTGCGGCACCGATGAAAATGTAGAAATACACTTCATAGTTGAGCGACCACAAGGTTTCGATGGCAGGCGTCGTATAGATGTTTTGCAATTGGAAGAGCGAGCCAAACCAATCGGTATATGACAGCGGGGTGCCACAAATGTAGGCAACGGGTATCAAGATGAGGAGGGCGGATATCAGTGGCAGGTAGATTCTGACGGCGCGGTCGATGGCGAAGTTTGGGAGGGAGAATGTACCGTCGATGGCGCGTTGGATAGTGCGTCCTCCGACCAAAAAGCCTGAAAGGATGAAGAAAAACAAAACGGCTTCTTGGCCCAAGCGGGTAGCGTAGAAGAATATGAATGTCGACGTGTTGTGATCTTTGGCCGGTAGCTCTGTCCATTCTTGGAAGAATGCGCCTCTAAAGTGGCAAGCCAAGACCAGAAAGGCTGCAACGAATCGTAGCAGGTCGAGCCAATGGAAATGTTGACGAGATGGTGTGATGGATTGTGACATCGATTGTGTGTCTAAAATTTTATGTCTAAAGAGGCGAGGTGCTCGCGTATGGCTTGAGGGTCGTCGCCACAAGCTTTTTGTATTTCGATGAGCTTTGCATCGACCAGCGTGCGATACCAGAAGCCTTGGAGAAAGTCCCAAAGGAAGCCTTCGCGACCGTCGAGAAATCCCAAGCGCAGGAAGTAGCGATAGCAGAAGTAGCCAAAGGCGCGCCAAAGCAGAGGCATGCGGCTATAGCGCGATTTCTGTCGGCGTTTGGCTTTTGCTTCTTTGGCGAGTTCGCCAACTTGGTCGACTGAGAAACAGTAGCGCTGGTTGAGCAGCGTAGCGGCTTCGCGCAGGGCGTAGTTGTCGTGTTTCTTGATGAAGTCGGAGAGCGGTCGGCGGTTGTCGTCGTATAATTTGTGGCGGAATGTGGCTGTAGTGCCGCTGAGTATGTTGATATGCTCGTCCATGAGGCGGTTTTCGTAGCGGACGCGGCCTGTGCGGAATATGCGAGCGACGGCGACGGTGTTGATTATGCCGTGCCGTAGACGGCGCCCTAAAAAGTAACGTCCCAATTGGAGTGTGATGGCTGAGACGTCGTCGGCCATGGTTGGCAGCTTTTCAGTCATCTCCTCTTTGAGTTGGTCAGAGAGCCATTCGTCGGCGTCGATGCGGAGTATCCAGCGGGTGGTGATGTCGAGGTTGTCGATAGCCCAATTGAATTGTGCGGCTTGGTTGCCGGGCCATTGGTGCACTACAACTTCGGCACCGGCTGCACCGGCTATCGCACACGTGTCGTCGGTAGATTCGCTGTCGACGATGATGATACGCCGAGCTATAGGCTTGACGTTGTCGATGGCACGTTGGATATGTATTTGCTCGTTTTTGGTGAGGATGATGACGGTAAGGTCGAGCATAAGAGTGCAGGGTTAGGGTTTGATGATGCGTTGTTTGATGACTGTGGCGGGGTTGCCGCGCACTACGCTCCACGGGGCTACATCGTCGAAGACTGCGGCTCGTGCAGCGACGACGGCGCCGTCGCCGATGGTGACGCCGGGGCCAACGAAGGCTTCGGAGGCAACCCAGACGTTGTTGCCGATGGTGATGGGCCGATTTTTAATCGGCAGCATCAGCGAGGAGATGTCGTGAGAGCCGGTGCAAAGGTATGTGCCTTGAGAGATGACGGTGTTGTCGCCGATGGTGATTGGCGCTTTGCAGAAGAGAGTGGTGTGGGGGCCGATGCATGCGCCTCGGCCTATGGAGAGGTTCCACGGGGCGAAAATCGAGCAGTTGGCGTAGACGAGTGAGCCACGGCTTATTTTTGCGCCGAAAATTACGAGCAGCCAACGGCGTATGTTGCGGCAATAAACTCCGGAAAAGAGTCGGAACAGCGTGGCATTGACTATTCGCCAGAGGATGCGTTTGGCCAGGTGGGGCTTCTCTTCGTGGTAGTTTGAGAGGTCGTCCATTATAGTGAGAGTGTCAGAGAGAGTTGTAGAGGTCGATAAATTGCCCGGCGATGGCGTCGGCAGAGTATTTTTGCAACACGAGGTCGCGTCCGCGGCTGCCCATGGCGCAGAGTTGATTGTTGGTCATAGCGGCAACGGTGTCGATCACTTCGGCAATAGAGCGGGCTGAGCGGTCGCGCCACCATCCGCAATCTCTGTCGTTGAGCTCTTGCCAGGGGGTGCCGGTCGAGGCCATGACGGGGGTGCCGACTACGAGGGCTTCGGGCACAATCATGCCGAAGTTTTCGAAGTCGCTCGGCACGAAAAGCGCAGATAGCCGAGCGAGGGCTTCAAACTTGGCGCGTCCGTCGACAAAGCCTACGAAGTTGACGTTGTCGGCGAGGCCGAGGTCTGAGGCGAGCTTCTTGAGCGAATCGACATAGGATTGCTCGCCCATGCCGATGATGTCGAGTTGCATAGAGCTGCCGCTGCCGCTCATGGCAAGGCCTTGGATGAGTAAATCTATGCCTTTACGGGGATGCAAACGGCCCAAGAAACCGATATGTCGAGGCTCGCGAGCCATTGTTGCCGACTTTGCGGCGTAGATTTGCGAGGTATAGTCGGGGATTACGGTGAGGTTTGGTATTATGTCGATGCGGCCATGGTAGCCAAAGGCGCCGACGGCGTCGGCTTCGCTTTGACAGGTGGCGTGGATTGTGGTAGCGCGAGCTATATCGTTGCCAAACCAAAGCTTTATCAGCGGCCACTTTTTGGCGTAGCTGCGATGCAAGGCTTCGGGAAACAGCATGCCGTGGGGCGATATGATGTAGGGACGCTTTTTGGCACGGGCTATTTTGGGAGTGATATGATTGATGTGCATCCACAAGCCGTTGGAGTGGTAGATATCGTAGTCTGACTCAGCGAGAAACTCCTTGAGGTTGCGCGACAGGCATAGTGGTGTGCGGTAATCGCATGGCACGGTTTTAATCCAAGGCTCACCCTCACCGATAATCTGTTGGCCGGGGCGCTTGGGGGCGAGCACGTCGATGTCGACACCGCGAGCACGCAGCGCTTTGAGTAGCTGGTAGGTGCAGGTGGTGACACCGCCGCCACCGTCAATGCTAAATCCGCCTAAGGTATGGAGTATTTTCATGTTAGTCGTGGTCGTAAATTTGAGAAGTGAGCAGCCAGTAGATGACAAAGGTTATCGATCCGGCATATAACACCCA
This sequence comes from uncultured Barnesiella sp., assembly GCA_964490275.1. Classification (GTDB taxonomy): domain Bacteria; phylum Bacteroidota; class Bacteroidia; order Bacteroidales; family Muribaculaceae; genus JAGBWK01. Next base: position 12,092 of record CAZBBL010000001.1, on the reverse strand, counting down.
CCCCTCGAAGCATCCGTGAATCCACAATGCGATGGTAAGCGCCAACAGTAGCCGGGCGTAGGTGTCGCCTTGTGAGATACGCCGTTTGAGCCTGCGTATCAATCCGACGTTGAAGGCGACAAACAGGCCGAAGCCAAGCAGGCCGACGTTGGAGAGCACAGTGAGCCAGGAAGACCCCGGTTCGCGTAGGCGCTCGATGCGTTTGTCGCTATGTTTGGTGACATATTTGCCTTGCTCGACAAAAGAGGTGGCAAATCCGATGCCGATAATGGGGCTCGATTTAAATTCGTCGAATCGCATGGCCCAGAGCCGGTCGCGCGAGTAGGATATCGACCCATGCTCTTGGGCGAGGCTGAATTTATAGCCTACGGCTTCGGTGGTGTGCATTCCGGAGAAGGTCAGGGCAACGGTTATGACGACAGCAGTAGCGGCCAAGCCAATCCACATGTGGCGGTTGCTACGTTGCCACCAGGCGACGACAATCAGTCCGCCAATCGAGGCGAGAATCGCGCAGCGCGAGCCTGAGGCAACGGTGAGTATCAATGATGCTATAAACAGCAGACAGTGAACTATATAGATGTATCTGCGTCGGTGGCAACGGAATAGTTGCCAAGCAGAGTCGATGCTGACGATGGCCGCGATGATGCCCAGGAGCATACCCATGCAGACGCATCCGCCGAATATGGCTTTCACCGGTGGATGGTTGATTTCAAACGGTATGTACATGATGGCGCTGACGCTGACGATACAGCGCAAGCCCCAAATCAGAGCACGCCACATCCAGCGACGCCACATGTGCATATCGCTGTTGTTGATAAGTGGCGACAGCAGCGTCAGCATCAAGATGAAATAGGCGAGATGTTCGCCACCTTGGAGCTGTCCGGGGGGATGGTTTAGCATCAACGATTCGAGAGCTACGATACAAAAAGCACCGAGCGTGAAGTTGATGTGAATTTCTTTGCCGGTGATAATCACCAAGCCCATTAGCGCCATAACAATTGCTGAGAACGTGTGGGCCGAAACGCCGGGCACAGTGACGACGACGGCTGTGAGTTTGAGGACAATCAGCAATATGCCCAGCCCCATCAATAGATGCTGCCTTTGAGCTATCGCCTGTCGCAAGATTTTTATCATTTCAACTTTAAGTAAGCCTCCACCTGAGCGTTAACGCGTCGAGCAAAGTCGACATTCGCTACGGCGTTGGCATATTGTGAATAATTGCTTTCGATTTGAGAGAGCGCTCGCTCCAAGTCGGCGCCGTCGCTATGCTTGAAGATTACGCCCGTGGCGAGTTCCTCGACCATGTCGATATTTGAGCCGACGCGGTCGCTGACCACTACGGGCAGCCCCCAATAGATAGCCTCCTCGACCACCAATCCCCACGGCTCGGTCAGCGAAGGGAGAATGAAGATGTCGTGGGCTTGGTAGACCTCGCCGAGGCGGTCGTTGTCGATAAATCCGACAAACGATATGTTGTCGCGAGCCATCGCTTTGAGTTCAGCTTCGAGCTCACCCTTGCCAACGATGGTCAATTGTCGGCCGTTGGCATTGAATTGCTCTACCAAAAAACGTAGATTTTTACATTCAATCAGTCGACCTACATAGATATAGCGAGGCGAGGCCGTAGGCGTAGGGTGGAGCGCCGGACGACGGCCCATATTGAAAACGCCAACCGAACCGGTAATCTGTGTCGCGCCCTTGAATCGGGCTGCACGCAACAGCTCGAGTTGAGGTTTACCCGAAGGGAGTGCACCGCTCATGCGACCTATAATCAGTCGTTTGGCCCATCCTTTCAGCCCCGACAGCGACGACTCGTAGGCCGACGACTCTACGACCATCAGATTGCGTCGACGGCGCGATATCAGCGCATAGATATTGTATTCAGCAGCGAGCCATCCGGCAAAGATTACTCGGCGAGCTTTAATGTGGCGCATCAGCGACAGCAACCGCCAAAACGTAGCCCACTTAGAGCGGGCATTGGAGTCGCCGCGATTGATAAACTCGTAGTCGAAAGCCCAATTTCCATCCCGTTCGAGCGATGTGTTTACCGCCTCAGAGCCATAGCCGTAGAGCACCAGCAGCACGCGGCATCCGCGCTCGGCTATAAGCTGACACAAATTGAGCTTATAAAACGACGGAGTGTTTGTCAGATATACGAAGTCGTATTCGCGCCTCATTTTTATGCTATTTAATTTAACAACATAAATACCTATGGTATAACTCGCATATTAGCACTGGGAATGGCATAGATAACGCCAATCGTTAGCCAAAGATTAAAGAAAAGGAAGTTGCCGGCACCGAAAATATAGCCTTCGGCAATCATGTGTATTGCATAGAAAGCCAATAACGCCCCTACGAAGCAGTATGATGGTGCATCAGCCTTAAGTATATATAGTTTAATACGTCGAATGGCACCTTTGAAAACGAAGAAGAAGGCTATGAATCCTAACAACCCTGTCATTGATAAAAGCGTTAACCAACTATTCCCAGTTTCAACATGGCCGTATATCATATCTACAGAACCTTTTTCGACTGAAGCAAATCCAATGCCGATAATCGGGCTGCTTTTAAATTCGTCAATTCGATCTTGCCAAAGTGCATCGCGTGAAGATGTAATGCCACCAGCATTAATAGACCCTTCATTCTTTTCGGCCACTCCGGTTGTGTATTTATCCCAAATAGGGTAGGTCAAAGCTCCCACGGCAACAATTAATATTGCCATATTCATAAAACGTGATACTTTGAATTTGCTCTTTAGTACAAGTAGTACCAGTAGTCCACCAATTGCAGCCAAGATAGTAGTGCGTGACCGCGAAAGCAGTATCATGGGAAACGAAATAATCATCACTGTGGTGAAGAATATTTTGGCGTTACCGCCTTTTCTCCATTTTTTTTCGACTAATAGTTTGTAGATGGCAAATATAAATGCATTGGCTGCAACCGGGCCCATCAGCATAGAGTGTGTCGTAATACCCGATTGCCCATTGGATTCCAAGGCCATCGCATTTATGCCCATTAGGTAGAGCGGAAAAGAGATGAGCGTCATTATAGCCATAAAATATTGTAATAGCGTAAAGGTGTCGCAGCGAAATTTATCTATAAATTTTGACGAGATGCCCGGTGCGGCAACCATACTTACTATGAAAAACGAAACCAAACGTAAGGGCGCTTTAAAATATACCGGTATGGTGTTGAATACGATGCTCAACGCGCAAAATGCATAGAGCAGTATCATAGCCCACGATTTTATGCCTACGCCACCTTTAAGAATCACGATGCATAAAACCACAGCCATAAAACAATAGTAGGCAATATCAAATGATGGCGTAAACTGGATAATGTTATTGGCGACAATTAGTGCCGTCAGTATGCTCAGAAAAGAGTATTTTTTTAGTGTTTTAAACATTTCTGATAAATTTGGCAGGGACACCTGCATAAATAGTGTTGGCCGGTATAGATTTGTTGACCACGGCTCCGGCGCCTACGACGCTTTTGCTTCCGACGGTTATCCCGGGGAGAAGTCTGGCCCCGGCACAAAGCCAGGCACCATCTTCAATGGTGATAGACCGGGAAATACCTTCCCCGGCTATATGCGAGCCATTGGGGGATATGATGTGGCTGCCATCACCGATATAAACCATGGGCGCTATGTCGATATTCGCGCCGATGTTAATCTCACGTGAGCATACGATGACGGTTTTGTGGCCTACCCACGTGTTGTCGCCGATTGAGAGATGGCCCGTTCCGGTGATAAATGTCGATGAGCAGATACGCACATTTTGTCCGATATTGGCGCCGGCTCGGCGTAGTAGCCATCGCTTAAACGAGAAACATCGGGTTTCAGGCAGCAGCCTGATTATTTTATTGGCGAAATAGAGTGAGATGCTGTTCATTAGAGTTGAGAATAGAGCGAACATAGTTGAGACGCCACGCTCTCGAGACTGAAGTTGGCTTTGCCGACGGCATAGGCGTTGCGGGCCTGCGTTTGGGCTTGCTCGGGGTTGTTGAGCAATTCAACGATTTGCGAGGCCAACGCGTTGTGATCGTCTTTGTCGGCGATGGCAACGATAGGAGTCGATTGGTTGAGTATGTCGATATCAATCAGACCTCCGTTGCCACGAAGCATAGCTACCGGAGTTTCTACGGCCATACACTCGAGAACAGATGTCGGCAGTCCTTCAGAAATACTTGTCATTACGAAGCAATCGAGGTCGTTGACCAGCTGAGAAGCATCGGCACGATATCCGAGCCAATGGAAACGGTCGTTGACACCTTGACTGTCGATTATTGCCTTGCAATCAGCGATTAAATCGGCATCGCCATCGCCCATAACGATGGCGTGGGCCGACGGCATAGCCTTGAGAACCATGCACATTACCTTAGTGAACGCCTGAGGGTTTTTAACTGACGCTATGCGACAGGCCGTGCCGATAGTTGGTGTCCCAAGGTCAAGACCGACAATTTGTTGCAAGCGACGACTTTTGGGCGGTAGAGCACCAAAGTTGATAGGGTTGTAACATACTTGCTCAATGGCGTCGGTCGTCGCGCCACGGCTCAAGGCTCGGCGCACTCCGTCTGAGATATAGCAGCGAGCCGAAATCTGTAGGCGAAAGTGGCGAGTGATAAATTGCTCAACTCGATTTTTAAAACTCGGCTTGCCCGGTTTTGCGTCACTGATACCATGGATTGTTTGCACATATTTTATGTGTTTGAAGCAGCATGATGAGATGATGCGCTCCATAATTGCCATTACATGGAGATGTACTATGTCGGGGCAGAAGTCGCGGAGCACCTTGTAGTAGCTGCGCAATATGCCGGGGCGATGACCATTGGCGTAGCCAAGAGAATATACCTTGACGCCATGTTGCATGAGGACTTGGTTGAGCTCGCCGGAAGGCTCTACCGTACACACAGCTACTTCATAGCCATTGCGAGCATTTATGGCCGGTGCAATCGTCAGTATATGCCGGTTGATGCCATCCATTAACGATGTCCCCGTTGTCAACATCAGTATTTTCATCGTTTATCGGTCATTTGTAGATTGAATTGTTCTGCAATTTTGTCCCATTCATAACGGTTTTTACCTTGGCGTATGGCTTGCTGCATTTTGTTGCGCAAAGATAAATCGCTACATATATTTTCTATAGCCAAGCTAAGTTTGTCGGCAGATATGTCGTTGATAATTATTGCACTACCGCATGGAAATTGTTCGGCTAAGGCTCCTACATTCGAAACAATGGATGGTTTCTCATATCTGACAGCTAAAGTGGCAACTCCCGATTGTGAAGCCTCGCGGTATGGGAATATCATTACGTCAGACTGTGATATAAAATCGCGTATTTGGTCATTGGTGAGCCATTGATTGATAATTTCAACTTTTTCAGGGATATCCTTTGGCACGGTTGAAATCCATTGTCCGGCGATAACCAAACGATTGAACAGCGATTTGTCGACATTTTTTATTGCTTCGAGCAGTATATCAACGCCTTTATATTCACCAATACGGCCTACAAAGAGCAGGTTGGGAACTTTGACTTGTGACGATGGCTCGATATCTCCATAGTCGATTAACCCGTGCGGGACAATAATATATGGCTTGTCAATTTCATAGCGCTGCTTTAGGTTGTCACGTACAAATGCGCTTAAGAAAATAAGGTTTGTAGCCATCCGCATTGTGCTAATCAAGCGATTTTGAGTTTTGGTTTTGTTCTCGCCGGTATGCATTACGCCGTCATGAACAACAAAGTAGGATGGACGACGAGTTAACTGCCATGCCTTCATTATATAGTAGTCCCAAGTTGTGTAGCCGGCCAATATTAATTTGTCGTAATATCCGATGTTCCCAAGAACTACAATGCGGACAAGAAAATACAATAGAGACAATGTTCTGAGTAGTTTCGACTTCTTCCAATATGTCAGTTGCTTGTACCCGCTAATTTTAAGCGGCTCTGTTACATCATTTGGAATATATATGTCGTGGGGAAACGTCACCCTCGAAAAAAGCTCATTGCCATATTGAAAACAGCCACCTCCAATATGTAGAGATACTATTAATGTTTTTTTTGCCATGCGGTCTTATTTAAAGATTGAGGAGTATTGGTTGGAGATGTATTGGTTGAGAGATTGGATATAATTGCGGTTGTCTTGACGGTTGAGATTGCGCAGGTTAGTGATGATGAGATTGGCAAACTCGGTGTCGGTATTAGCAATAGCGAGAGGGGCGTTGGCTTTGTCGTAGATGCCGTCGGCACTGTGTGGCGTCACTATCGTTACTTTTCCATATGCAATGGCCTCCATTGTCTTGATTTTAAGACCTGTGCCTTCGGTGATTGGGTTGATTGCGATATCGCCCAATGCATAAAAGTCGGCGGGATTATCGTAGCGACCCATGGCTGATACTTGAGCCGGTAGTTCAGCCTTGGTCAAACAGTCGGAGATTTTGCCTCCGATAAGCAGTTGAGCTTGTGGCTCGGCCGCTATGACGCGAGGCCATACGTTTGTCCAAAAAGCCTTGATGGCCGATATGTTGAGGTTGCCACCCCCCGAGAAAAACAATATGTTTTTGGTATGGGTGAGCGGTTGCTCGACATAGTTAAACGAAGAATATACTGTGGCGATACGGCTTCGCGGTGCGAGGTAGGAGTAGTAGGTCGATTCGTTGTCTTGAATAGCGAGGATGTTGCTGAAGCGACGAATGGCTTTGGCTTCCTCAGCGACGCTAAATGAGCGCCAGGCATAGCCGGATATCTTCTCTCTGCGATATGCAAAAACGTCGTGTGTGAAGATTGCTTTCGTGGGGATGTCGGTCACAGAGGCTTTTGATAGCCATATATAGTTGACAATCATGCCGTCGAAGTTGTGGCGCCGCTGACAGTCGTTGATAAACCGATTAAGACCCCAAGGGAAGTAGAAATCAACTTGTTGGGTGCATTTGGAGCTGATGCGTGCGAGAATCTTGCGCCAATAGGTTTGTAGCGTTGGGCAATCGTAGCGGAGGAATCGTCCGCCCCAATATGCTTGAGTTAGGTCGATGTCGGTAGCGCTTACATCACCATTGACGACCAACATAAACCATACGTCGTAGCCTTGTTTGGAGAGCATCGTTGCATATTCCAAAATGCACATGCGATTGCCTCCGATGACGGGGTGGGTTGGGCAGTCAGACACTATCAATATGCGTTTCATAGAAATGTAGATTTTGACAGCGACTCTACGGCGCTAAGTCGGTTTGCAAGTATTGATTTCAAGTTGCCAGTGTTATCGACAAATGAAATCATTGTTTTGGCAGATGTCGGCTGAAGAAAGTTCTCAGGTGTACTCATCCATTGGCAAGGATAGCCAAAATGTTGGTAGAGCCCGGCAAATTTGCCTTGATAAGTGATTGTAAAGACCGGAGTGGTCATGCCCATGGCGGCTATAGCAAGGTGCATACGCCCGCTTATTACACCGTCGAGCTGCCGACACAACGCTTTTATTTCTACCGCACGCCAAACATCGTCGATGAGCCTAACTCGCTTAACAAATCCAAAGTCAATAAGTTTTTGATAGATTGGGCGCAGGGTGTTGAGGTCGGTCAGGCGGGGACGGTCGTCGTGGGGTATCATTATGATGTTTACCTTCGAATTGGCCTCTAATAAGACCTTAAAGTTGTCAGCGATTGCGTTGATGGTTGAGCCGTTGTCGCCAATCAAGCCACTCGATGAAAACATCGAGTGGTAGTTGAATCCGATAAATATGGCTCCATGGCGCTCGTTTCGTATAGCGTTGATGGTCTCTGTTAGTTGGCTTACTCGCGGTGTCTCAACCGGGTAGAGCATAAAAGCTACGTCGGCAGTGAGCCGAGCCGGGGCTTTTGTGGCTATCAAGAAGCGGCGAAGCGACTCGGGGTCGCGGAGGCAGTATGTTGTTGTGCCGTCGTTAAACATACGACAAATTTGTCGATTAGGATGGGTGTTGAAGCTAAATCCGGTAAGAATTGAATCAACTCCGGCAGCAGTGAGCAGACGGTGGCTGTAGAGCAAAATTGCGCTGGCTATAGGAGAGTAGTGGCCGTCCATGCAGTCGGCTCCGAGCACTACAGCGTGGCTTGGATTAGTCTCTGTTATTACCTTAGCTATAGGCCTTATATCGTTGGTGAATTGGCTGTTATAGTAGCTGCTAATATCGGTCAATGGCAATTGCTCAACATATTGGCAACCGTGTTCAGTAGCCGATAAAATCGTGACCGGTATATTGGGATATATCTCGCGAAAATGCTGTATTACGCTGAAAATCATTGCTTCATCGCCGCGTGAGCCACCAATCGCCTCTAAATCGCATGGCACCAAAAGTAGCCGTCGTTGATCAGCGTCTGACCTTACTCCCGACGCTACTATTTGTCGATAGTCGCAATCGATTTGTCGGAGCTTTCGCTTGATGGCAATTTTGGCTCTGATTTTCTTGATATATTTGAGCATATAAATTTGTAAATTCTTGAAAAAATAAAAATAATACCGACTGTGGCTAATAGTAGTATTAGCCCAAATATCATCAATAGCTTTTTGTCGCTTAGCTGCTTGATGTCGGAAGTAAGCTTGTCGGTGAACGCATCGGCAATAGGCTGATACCCATTGCTATCAACTGCGTGAGCAATGCGAGCGCCAAAAAGATGGGAGCTTTCGCCAATGCCGGCAGGGTCTTCGTTGAGTGCATTCAATCCATATTCAGTGTATGAGAAACTGCCTCCACGTAAAGCAAGTGTGCCGACTCCATCGTATTGCCAATCTTCGATAAATTCCCATACATTGCCACCTTGTTGCAGCGTGCCGTAATATGATGGCGCATTAGCAAAACTGTCGACCGGAGCTAAGTATTTGCCCGGGATGGCAAGATGGTCGTCGACCATATAGTTGGCTTGGTCTTGGCCTGGCCGTTCCGATGAGCGAGTAGGGTAGTCATGGTATGGTCTGTTGCCAAGTTTCTCGGGGTCGTAGTAGGCCGCTTTATACCATTCGTCGCGGTTGGGAATCCAATATTTAGCACCGCTATTTCGCCGGCAGAGATTGTCGTTGGCAGGCTTCTCTCCTTTAGCTACTGCCGCAAAGTCGGTAGTGTCGTAGGCTCCTTGTTCGGCTGAACCTTCGGTTGTGCCGAGTCGTTGCTCGCCGGTGGGCTTCCCATAGTGTAGCCAATTGCAGTATCGAGCTATGTCAAAATAGTCAATATAGACAACCGGGAGACGCTCAAATCCGTCTTTGACAGTATAGGTAAAACCGTTGGCTCGCTTAGTGCGGTCAATGCCACCGAGCACCGATGTCGACATGTTTGAATCATAGAGCCCGTTGGGGTCTGACTTCGATGCTATGGCGTTGAGAAATTGGCAATATTGAGCATTGGATAGCTCGGTGCGTGAAATGTAAAATTCGTAGTTGACGTGACCATAGTTTTGATTGACGATGTCGCCTTGATTGCCTGCGTCGCCGATGAGCACATATTCAGTTGGTTTATTCCTATCTATATCTGCCTTGTTTGAGGTCGTCGGTTGAATGCTAAGAGTTTTGCGCGCTGTACTATCTGCTGTGCGCCCCAGGCGTAGACCGAAGCTGATGATGGATTTGTCGGGGAAATCTCCTTCTTGATGCCCTGCTTCGGCATATTTTGCCGGACGTATCATGCTGCCACCGAGCGCTAATTTGCGACTGTTGTCGTTGTCTTCAACCCATTCGGCCATATTGCCCTGTTGGTCGTATGTGCCGTAATGAGTTTTTTCGGTTTGTTTACCACACTCTTTTACGTGTGGGAATGGACATCCCCAACCGGTTTTGGTCGAATATATATTGGCTCCTGATGCGATTTTGTCGGAAACCCATTCTTTGCCGTTGAAAAAAGCGGCTTTAAGCCATTCATCTTTGGTCGGTAAGAAATATTTTGCACCTTTATTGCGCTTGACGGCAGTTTTTGAGGTATCGTAGGCTCCGATGGTCGCTGTGCCTTCAGTCTGAGTTCGAAAATTTGTGTATGGTTCGCCAGATTCTATTTTGTCTGAATTGTAGTGTAGCCAATTGCAGAGACGGGCAGCGCTTTGCCATGTAACTCCTCCGACGGCTTTATTGCCGTAGCCTGTTTTGATGCGGTAGCGATACCCATCAGATGTGACTATGCGCTCAATTCCGCCCAAAAAATGGTCTTGCATTAGTGGTGAATAGAGCTTGTATGGGTCGCCGTTGACAGCAACATTATTGAGAAATTCACAATAAAGTTCATTGCTAACCTCGCATTGGCCGATTTCGTATTTGTAAGCTACGCTACCGTAGCCACATTTTGCCGGTTTATTGCCGGGATTGCCTACAACAACAAAATCAGCTGCAACGGCAGAAGTAGCCGAAATAAGCAATGCTAAGATGACGCTCTTTATTTTGTGCATGGTATGATGCGTCTTAAAAATTTGAATCGGTCGAGAATGACATTACGCTCGTATGTCTCCATACCTAAATGCCATGTGATTATACCGGTTGATATGATCGTAATCAATGTACAAATAATTACCTTTAGCAACGCGTTGTTTATGGGCAACTCTGCGATGAAAAATCCGCATATACCGGCTGGAATACTCACCCTCAGAATTGGGACAATCACCTGCTTTACAAACATTTTTATTGTAAGCCTGGTTAGCTCTTGGCTGATTCTTAACCGTAGGAATAAAGCCAACGACGAGAATACCAATTGAACTATAAACACTGAATATGACTCAGCTCCCAAACTCAGTATAAACCATGATGTTGGAAATACCAATATTAAGAAGCCACCTACATATAGGTGGTATTTCTTTATGCGACCGCTGGCATCGACGCTCTTCATTATTGGGCCCGAAAGTACGTCAATCAAAGACGTAATCATGATAATCTTGACAAATATCAAGGTGCCTTGTGGCGTTTCTACGAGCCACAGCGACAATATGTCGTCCATCAACAGCATAATTGGTAGTGACAATATGAACATCAAATAGTATGACATCTTGGCGCTCGAGCATATTAACTTGTGCATATATTCAAAACGCTGTTGCGCATAGCTCTTGATAATCTGTGGCGTAACGGCGGTTTGGAACCCACCGGAAAACTTTGATACTGCTCCTTGCACCTGAAATGCTATTGATCGTGCTGCATTTGCCACGACGCCGCTGTAAACATTGAGCAGCATATTGACCCCTTGCCCACAGCCTATTGATGCGATGCAGCCAAATAGGCTCCATGCCGAAAATGAAATCATCTCTTTTATGAGCTTTTTTTCTCTTTTGAAATCAAACCCAAATCGACATTCTGAAAATTTAGACCTACAGTAGATTAGATTTATTATGAAGTAGATGATTTGTGTGCCAAGAAGCAGTAGCCCATAACCTACCAAACGAAAGCTTTCAGACATTAATGGTAGAAAGTAAACAATTACCAATTTAGCTACTACATCAATTATAGATAGGTAGGCATAGGCCGACATCTTCTCGTGCGCAACAATCAACGAGTTGATGGGGAGCGTTATAACTGCCAATGCTGTGGCTGCAATGCTCAACTGCAAAACCCAAAAAGCGCTGTCAATTTTGCCATCCGGGATGCTCATCTCATTGTATAGAAACCATACGCCTATGGTTTCTGCTGCTATTACGATGATGGCAGCGATACCTATATGTATGGCCAAGGCTGAGTTGAGCGCCCTTTTGGCTTTATTGAGGTCGCATTCTCCAATGGCAAAAGTGATGAAGCGTACGGTTGAGTTAGCCATAGCTCCATTTATGAAACTAAACATTGCGACCATGCCACCTACAACGCTATAGATGCCAAAGTTGTCAATGCCCAGTGCATCCAATATAATGCGCGATGTGTAGAGGCTAATGACCATCATCACAATCATACGCAGATATAGATATAGCGTGTTTTTGGCTATACGCCCATTGTCGGTCTTAGATGCTACAATCATCTCATCATCAATAGGGCCTTGGCCGGAGTGGTGAGATGAGGAAGTGGATGGGTCGTTGCTATTTGGCGGTGTTGTCATTTAAGCGTGGTATGGGGGCAGGGTGGGATAAAGGTGGGCGGAGACGGAGGGGTTAGAGGTGGAGGAGG